>DATJEA010000528.1:0-3845 GCA_035497095.1 Acetobacteraceae bacterium
GGGGTAGGAAGAAAGGAAGCAAGATCAACCACAGAGGCACAGAGACACGGAGAAGACAGAAAGATCAGAGCGTTGGTGGATTTTCGACATCGCCCCGCTACGTTCTTCTCCGTGTCTCTGTGTCTCTGTGGTGAACCTTCTTTGCTTGTTTACGCCTTCAGCGCACGCCGCGCCACGCCGGCCAGGAAGCCGGCGGCGCTGGGCAGGATGGCGTCGTTGAAGTTGTAGGCGTCGTTGTGCAACTCGCGGCCCGGTTCGGCGGGGCCGTTGCCGATCCAGGCGAAGGCGCCGGGTTTCTCCTGCAGATACCAGGCGAAATCCTCGCCGGTCATCGCCGGCCGCATATCGGTGCGCACCTTGAGGCCGTATTCCTGGCAGGCCGCCACGCCCAACGCCGCCGCCGCCTTGTCGTTCACCGTCGGAATGCCGTGGCTGATGGCGAGTTTGGCGGTCATCTCGAAGGTGGCGGCAATGCCGTTGGCGACCTGGGTGATGCGCTCCACCAGGCGGTCGCGCACCTCGTTGCGGTAAAAGCGGTGGGTGCCGCGCAGCGTCACGGTGGCCGGGATCTGGTTGGCCGCCTTGCCGCCCTCGACGGTGCCGATGGTGATCACCGCCGGGTCCAGCGGGTCGATGTTGCGCGAGACGATGGATTGCAGCGCCACCAGCAGGTGGCCGGCGGCCACCATCGGGTCATGCGCCAGATGCGGCATCGCGGCGTGGCCGGCATGGCCCTGCATGACGATCTCGATCCGCCCGCCGCCGGCCATCACCGGGCCATCATGCAGCATCACGGTGCCGGCTTCCAGGCCCGGCCAGTTATGGTAGCCGAAGATGCTCTCCATCGGGAAGCGGCTGAACAGACCGTCGGCGATCATGTTCTTGGCGCCGCCGCCGCCCTCCTCGGCGGGCTGGAACACCAGATGCACGGTGCCGGTCCAGTCCGGGTCAGCGAGCAGCAGATGGGCGGCGCCGAGCAGGCTGGTGGTGTGGCCGTCATGGCCGCAGGCGTGCATCACGCCGGGATTGGTGGAGGCATAGGGCAGCCCGGTGGTCTCGGTGATCGGCAGCGCGTCCATATCGGCGCGCAGGCCGACACTGCGGTTGGAGTTGCCGCGGGTCAGCGTGGCCACCACGCCGTTGCCGCCGACGCCGGCAACGAACGGAATTTGCAGCTCTTTCAGTTTTTCGCAGACGAACGCGGCAGTGTTGGTCTCCTGGTTCGACAATTCGGGGTTGGCGTGCAGATGCCGGCGCCACCCGGCAAGTTTTTCGGCGAGGGTCTTGTCCATGCCGGCAGCATTCCACCGATACGCGAGCGGCGCCAGGGGTGGGGTGGGCGAACGGTCGGCGGGCGGAAGAATATTTTCGGATTGCCGGTTTCTGCCGTTATCTCGCCATGACTCGGCAGCATGGTCCCCGCCAAGCGGCACCTGCCGATTATTGCCCGGCTCTACTGGAGGTCCCATGAATCGCCTGGTCGTCGTGTCGAACCGGGTTCCACTGCCATCGGCCGGCGTCAAGGCCGGCGGGCTGGCGGTAGCGCTGGATGGGCTGATGGAGAAGCGCGGCGGGCTGTGGTTCGGCTGGAGCGGGCGCATCGCGCAGGCCAGCTTGTCGCCGGCGGCGCTCACCGCGGTGGAGCAGGCCGATATGGTGGATTATGCCACCATCGATCTAACCCAGGAGGAACACGACCGCTATTACAATAACTTCTCGAACGGTGTTCTCTGGCCGCTTTTGCACACGATGCCGGAGCTGATGAAGTTCGACCGGCGCGATGCCAAGGTTTATCGCGAGGTCAACACGCGCATGGCGACCAGCCTGCAGCCGCTGCTACGGCCGTCCGACGTGATCTGGATCCATGATTACCACCTGATGCCGCTGGCCGCAGCCTTGCGGGCGCGCGGCGTAGGCAACCCGATCGGCTTCTTCCTGCATATCCCGTTCGCGGCGCCCGACGTGCTGGGGGCGGCGCCGGAAGTGGCGGCGCTGGTGCGCGATCTGCTGGCGGCCGACCTGATCGGCTTCCAGACCGACAACGATATGGCGAACTTTACCGCCGCGGCGCATGGCTTCGCCGGCGCCACCAGACTGCATGGCGGCGCGCTGCACTATGGCGGGCGACGGATCAAGCTCGGCGTGTTCCCGGTGGAGATCGAGGCGCAGAGCTTCGCGCGCACCGCGGCGCGCACCGTGAATGGCCCCGGCGCCGAGCGGCTGCGCCGCAGCCTGGACGGGCAGCAACTGGTGCTCGGCATCGACCGGCTGGACCCCACCAAAGGCCTGATGCAGCGCGTCGCCGGTTTTCGTCATCTGCTGGAGACCCGGCTGGACCTGCGGCGGCAGGTGACGATGCTGCAAATCGCCGCCGAGTCGCGCACCGATGTCGCCAGCTACCGCAATCTGCGCGCGTCGCTGGACAGCCAGGCCGGCAGCCTGAACGCCGATCTCGGCGAGGCCGACTGGCAGCCGCTGCGCATGGTCACCCACGCCGCCGACCGGGCGACGGTGGCCGGCTATATGCGGCTGGCCAGCGTCGGCCTGGTGACGCCGCTGCGCGATGGCATGAACCTGGTGGCCAAGGAATTCGTCGCCGCGCAAGACCCGCAGGACCCCGGCGTGCTGGTGCTGTCCCGTTTCGCCGGCGCGGCGCGGCAACTGCCCGAGGCGCTGCTGGTCAACCCGCACGATCCGGACGCGCTGGCCGATGCGATGGACACCGCGCTGCGCATGAGCCTCGACGAGCGGCGCGAGCGCTGGCTGGCGCTGTGGAAGGCGATCGAGCATCGCACCCCGGTGCTGTGGGGCCGCTCGTTCGTCGCCGCGCTGATGCGCACCGGGTTGAAGCCGGCGCGGCCGACGATCCGCCGACTGCCGGCGTTCGCGGTGGTCGAGCCGCTGCCGGCGCCGGTCGGGCCGCCGCGGCTGATGCTGGTGGAGAATGTCGGGCTGGATCACGTGGCGGAGGGCGGCGCGCGGCGGGTGAACTAGAGCGTATGTTCAGTTGAGCAGGATGACGATTGCGGCGAGGTGGATTGCGACGAGGAAATTGCGGTCGGGCTTGCCGTGTCGGGTGGCGATGGAGCGGGAGTGCTTGAGTTTGTCAAGGAAACGTTCGATGAGGTTGCGCTCGGCATAGAGGGCGAAGTCGCAAGCCCGCTTGATGGTGCGGTTGACCTTGGGCGGAATGATCGGGGTGATTTGCCGCTCGGCCAGCGTGTCGATCAAGCGGTCAGCATCGTAGGCCCTGTCGGCGAGCAAGGCTTTTAAGTCGGCGTCCTCGATCAGCGGCTCGGCCTGATCAAGGCCGGGGGCCTGGCCCGGTGTCAGGAGAAGTTCCACCGGATTGCCGAGGGCGTCGACCAAAGCGTGGATCTTGGTGGCCAGTCCGCCGCGGGATCGGCCGATGGCGTGCTCGCCGCTTTTTTCGCGCCCCGGCGCTGTGCTGATGAGCGCGCACGATGGTGGCATCGATCATCATGTATTCGTTGTCGTGGTCGCTTGCCAACAGTTTGAAAATGCGCCCAAAGACACCGCCTTTGGCCCGGCGCCCGTGACACTGGTGGACGATCTTCCCATCACCGAACCGCGCCGGCAGATCACGCCACGGTATACCGGCCTGGTGGCGCTACGGCACTGCATCCACAAACAGCCGGTTATCTGCTGCCGTCCCACCCACATGACCCTCCCGGCCCGGCAGAAAATCCTTGCTCCGCTCCCATTGGTCGTCGCGTAGTGCATAGCGTCGCATCGGTCGGCCCTCCCAAGCCAACCACCTATGAGACCGCATGTTCGCGGCCGTTGGTGGCTCGTCCCTTGTCATGCTGGGTCGAGGGTTGGAC
>DATJEA010000529.1:0-6100 GCA_035497095.1 Acetobacteraceae bacterium
CGGTGGTCGAGCAGACCGCGAGCCCGGTCAATTTCGCCTGCCCGAATGTGATCGTGCAGGGCGCGGACGGCAGCCGCACCGGGATCAGCGATTTCATGTCGCCGTGGTCGGCGGCGGTGGCGCAATAGGCTATTCGGGCAGTCGGCGGGCCAGCCGTTTGGCGTGGATCCAGCCGACCACGGCCGCACAGGGCGCCGCCGGGATCATCAGCAGCCAGCCGATATTGATGTTCTCGGAAACCAGGTTCATGCCGTAGCCCAGCATGGCGCCGCCGATCAGCGCCCCGGTGACCGAGGCGTTGAGGCCGAGCAGGAGGATGTCGCCGCGTGTGATCATGGCGCACTGCTAATGCGCGGCCGTTTGTTTGACAAGGATAGGAGCGCCGCCTATACGCCCGCCACTGCCGGGAACGTGGACGGAACTTCGGGTTCCGCGCCCGCCCTTTTCATGCCGAAAAGGGACTACCGGTGCAACAACGCCATGATCGCTCGCTTCAGGGCGGCCGGCACGATGTGAAAGGACCGCGCATGACCAAGCGCGCCCAAAGCAAGTACAAGATCAACCGCCGCCTCGGCGTCAATCTGTGGGGCCGGCCGAAGTCGCCGATCAGCAAGCGCGACTACGGCCCCGGCCAGCACGGCCAGCGCCGCAAGCAGAAGCCGACCGATTTCGGCATCCAGTTGATGGCCAAGCAGAAGCTGAAGGGCTATTACGGCAATATCGGCGAGAAGCAGTTCCGCAAGTATTACGACGAGGCGGTGCGCCGCAAGGGCGATACCTCGGAGAACCTGATCGAGCTGCTGGAGCGCCGGCTGGACGCGGTGATCTACCGCATGAAGTTCGCCATCACCCCGTTCGCCGCCCGCCAGTTCGTCAACCACGGCCACGTGACGGTGAACGGCAAGCGGGTCAACATCTCGAGCTTCCTGGTGCAGGACAACGACGTGATCGAGGTGAAGGAGAAATCCAAGCAGCTCGCCATGGTACTGGACGCCACCCAGAGCGCCGAGCGCGACGTGCCGGAATATCTCGAAGTCGACCACCGCGCGATGAAGGGCCGCTTCGCCCGCGCGCCGAAGCTCTCGGATGTGCCGTATCCGGTGCAGATGGAGCCGAACCTGGTGGTCGAGTTCTACTCGCGCTGATCCGCTTCGACTGAAAGCATTTGGCGTTCGACCTGATACCGGCCGCGGCGAGCGCGCACCGAGAGGTGTTCGCCCGCCGCGGCCTTTTCTATGCCTCGCCGCCGCCGCGGCTGGAGCGGATCGGGGCGGCGCTCGACTGGCTACAATGAGGAGCGGTGGTCGGCCCGGCCCATCAGCTCGGCCAGCGCCGCGTTGAACGCCTCGGGCGCCTCGTAGGCGACCCAGTGGCCGGCGCCCTCGATCAGCCGGACCGCGACATCGGGCCTGGTGGCGCGCAGCCGGCCCAATCTCGCGTCCAGCGTCGGGTAGGCGGTGGCGTCGCGCGTGCCCCAGATGGCGCCGAGCGGGGCGGTGGCGACGGCGACCGCGTCCAGCAGGCCGGTGCTCAGCGCGAAATTCTTGCTTTTCAGCCGGGCATGCACGGTGTTCCAGTCCTGGATCGCCACCGCCAGGTCGTCGACGCGGGCCGGATCGGCCAGCATGAAGCGGCCGAGATTGACCCGATGCGCCTCGCTGCGGGCGGCGCCGGTGCGGCTGCGCACCTTCTCCAGCACCACGCCGGCGCGCGGCTGGCCCATGCCGCCGGGGCCGACCACGGTGAGGCTGCGCACCCGCGTGCCGTGCAGCGACGCCACCACGCTGGACGCCAGCGCGCCGAACGAGAAGCCGCAGATGTCGTAGCGCGCCTCGGCGCCGATCACCCGCGAGATGCCGTCGGCGACGATCCGCCCGACATCCGCCAGGGTATAGGGGTCCGGCGGAGAGGCGGATTCGCCCAGGCCGGGCAGGTCGGGCGCCAGCACCTGCCGGCCGCGGGCGAAGACCGGGATGGTGCGCGCCCAGTGCCGCCAGGAGCCGGTGCCGCCATGCAACAGCACCAGTACCGGCGCATCCTGCCGCCCCCAGGCCCGCCACTGCATGGCGCCGTCGCCGCAGGGGGTTGCCAGATGGCGCGCGGCGCGGTCCAGTTCCGGCAGGGGTTCGGGCAGGTCGCCGGGCTGGGGGATGGGCGGGCTGTCGGGCGGGTTCACGGCGGTCCCTGGCTGATCGTTCGATGTCGGATGAATCGTGGCACCCCGGCCAGGGCGGCGCAAGCCGGGCCGCGGGTGCGAAGGGGCGGGATGGCATGGCGCGGTTGAGTTATCTGGATGCCGGCGACCTGGCGGAAGCCGACCGCGACCTGCTGGCGCGGCCGATCGCGCTGCATCGGCTGCTGGTGCACAGCCCCGGCGCGGCGCGGGCGTTCGGCGGGCTCGGCAGCTATATCCGCCACGGCAGCAAGCTGGACCCGCGGCTGCGCGAGCTGGCGATTCTGCAAGTGGGCTGGCTGGCGCGCTCGTCGTATGAATGGTCGCATCACGTCAAGATCGGCCAGGATTTCGGGGTCAGCGAGGCCGATATCGAAGGTCTGATCGCCGACAGCGCCGGGCGGCCCAGCGGCCTGGATGCGCCGGCGCTGGCGGTGCTGCGCGCGGCGCGCGAGATGACCGCAGGGCTTGCCGCCAGCGAGGCCAGCTTTGCAGCACTGCGCGGTTTGCTCGATGACGCCGACCTCACCGACCTGGTGCTGACGATCGCCTTCTACAACGCGGTGGTGCGGTTCCTGGCGACCATGCAGGTCGACGTGGAGCCGCAATACCAGCGGTATCTCGACCGGTTTCCGTTGCCCGAGGGGGGGTGAGTGCGGTCCGGTGCTGGCGTTCGGCGGGCAGCAGGGAGCGTTCCGGCCGGCTGTAAAGGCAACCCAGCCTTTCCGAAAACGCCCCCTTTCGTCCGCCGGCGCGGCTTCTAGACTGCCGGCCATGACCGACTCCAGAAAGCCCGATTGGGCACCCCGCACCCTCGCCGCCCAGGCGATGGGCCATATCGACGCCGCCACGCAGGCCGTGGTGCCGCCGATCCATATCACCACCACCTATATCCGCGACCCGGACAACCAGTACCGCACCGGCAACATCTACGCCCGCCCGGACAACCAGACGGTGCGCGAGGCGGAGGCGATGATCGCCATGCTGGAGGGCGCGCCGGTGGCCATGGTGCTCGGCTCCGGCATGTCGGCGGCGACCGCGGTGTTCCTCTCGCTCTCCCCCGGCGATCACGTGGTGGCCGCCGAGGTGATGTATTGGGGGCTGCGCAACTGGCTGATCAACGAAGGCCGCCATTGGGGCCTGGAGATCGAACTGGTCGACACCACCGACCTGGCCGCCCTGCGCGCCGCGATGCGGCCGGGCAAGACCAAGCTGATCTGGCTGGAATCGCCGTCCAATCCGCTGTGGACGGTCACCGACATCCGCGCCGCCGCCGAAATCGCCCACGCCGCCGGCGCCCGGCTTGCCGTCGACTCCACGGTGGCGACGCCGGTGCTGACCCGGCCGCTGGCGCTGGGCGCCGATCTCGTGATGCATTCGGCGACCAAATACCTCAACGGCCATTCCGACGTGATCGCCGGCGCGCTGGCGGCGCGGGAGGACGATGAGTTCTGGCAGCGGATCAGGCGCACCCGCGCCACGCTGGGCCAGATCCTCGGCCCGCTGGAGACGTTTCTGCTGATCCGCGGCATGCGCACGCTCGACCTGCGGGTGAAGGCGGCCTGCGCCAACGCGATGGAACTGGCGCAGCGGCTGTCCAACCATGCCGCGGTGGCGCAGGTGCTGTATCCTGGCCTGCCGACCCATCCCGGCCACGACATCGCCAGGCGCCAGATGATCGGCGGCTTCGGCGGCATGTTCTCGCTGCGGCTGCGCGGCGGCGAGCGGGCGGCGATCGCCACCGCGGCCGGTGTGAGGCTGTGGAAGCGCGCCACCTCGCTGGGCGGGGTGGAAAGCCTGATCGAACACCGCGCCTCGATCGAGGGCGCCGGGTCGCCGTGCCCGACCGATCTGCTGCGGCTGTCGGCCGGGGTGGAGGATGTGGAGGACCTGTTCGCCGATCTCGACCGGGCGCTGCGGGCGGCGGGGTGAGGGGAACGGAAGACTCTTCTTTTTGTTCACTACTCCGTTCGGCGGAGAACCCGAAAATCTGCAATCGGCGGCGCGGTTCGCGGATGGCAGGCAAGCAAGCAGGATTCACCAAAGAGACGTAGAGGCAAAGAGGAAGAGAATCCTCTTCGCTTGCTCCTCTCCGTCTCTCCGTCTCTTTGTGAATCCTGCCTGTCGAAAGCCGACACCGGACGGATTTCGGGTCTCCAGGCGATCCGGGTAAAACGAAGAAGACTTACTTGCCTAGAACTTCCTCATTATGCTCCCCCAGCCCAGGCGCCGCCCGTTCCCATTGCGGCCGCTTCCCGTTGAACGACAGCGGCAGCCCGATGGTGCGCATGCTGGCGTCAGGGGCGGTTTGCAGGATGCCGAGGGCGGTGGTTTGCGGGTGGCTGGCCACCTGGTCGAGCGTCTGCACCGGGCCGCAGGGCACGCCGACCGCTTGCAGGGCGGCCATCCAGTGGGCTGCCGGCTGGGCGGCCAGGGTTTCCGCCAGCGCGCCGATCAGCGCCGGGCGGTTGGTGACCCGGTCGGCGTTCCTGGTGAAGCGCGGGTCGGCGGCGAGGTCGGGGCGGGACAGCGCGGCGCAGAGGCGCTGGAACAGGCTGTCGTTGCCGGCGGCGACCATCAGGTAGCCGTCCGAGGTGGCGAAGACCTGGTACGGCACGATCATGCCGACGCCGGAGCCGGTGCGTTTCGGCAATTGGCCGGAGGCGAGGAAATCGGCCAGCGGGATGCCCATCCAGCCGCACGAGGTTTCGAACAGCGAGGTGTCGATGAGGCCGCCCTGGCCGGTGCGGGCGCGCTCGACGATCGCCGCCAGGATGCCGATCACCGTCCACATGCCGGTGCCGAGATCCATGATCGAGGCGATGACCCGGACTGGCGGCCGGCCCTCCTCGCCGAGCATCGACATCAGGCCGCCGAATGCCTGCATCAGCGGGTCGTAGCCGGGGTGCGAGGCGAGCGGGCCGGTGGCCCCGAAGGCGCCGAGATTGCAGTAGATCAGCGAGGGCTTCTCGGCCAGCAGGCCCTCGGCGCCGAGGCCGAGGCGCTCGGGCGTGCCGGGTTTGAGGTTGTGCATCACCACGTCCATCTCGTCGATGATGAGGCGGCGAAGGCGGGCGCGCTGGGTGTCGTTCTTGAGGTCGGTGGTGATGCCGCGCTTGGCGCGGTTGACCGCCTGGAAGATGGTCGCACTGCCGCGCGAGAAGGGCGGGCCCCAGCCGCGGGCGTAGTCGCCGTGGCCGGGGTTTTCCATCTTGACGACATCGGCGCCGAGTTCGCCCAGGATCATGCCGGCATAGGGGGCGGCGATGGAGTGGCCGATTTCCAGCACCTTGAGGCCGGCGAGCGGGCGCGTGGTGGTCATCCGGCACTTCCTTCGATTGCCGGCACAGGGTAGGGAATTGCCGGCGGGCGGGTCAATCGAGGGGGCGGGGCGGATGACGGAGAGCGATGCGGCGGTCGACGGGCTGGTGATGGTGCCGGCCGGCGAGGATTATCCCGAGTTGCGCGAGGCGGTGCGGCGGATCTGCGCGGATTTCCCCGGCGAATACTGGCGCGGGCTGGAGGAACGCGAGGCCTACCCAACCGAGTTCGTGCAGGCGTTGACCCGGCAGGGGTTTCTGGCCGCGCTGATCCCGGAGGAATATGGCGGCACCGGGCTGAAGCTGCGGGCGGCGGCGGTGATCCTGGAGGAGATCAACACCAGCGGCTGCACCGCTAGCCAGGGCCATGCGCAGATGTACATCATGGGCACGCTGCTGCGGCACGGCAGCGCGGCGCAGAAGCAGCAATATCTGCCGAAGATCGCGGCCGGCGAGTTGCGCTTGCAGGCGTTCGGGGTGACCGAGCCGACCAGCGGCACGGATACCACCAGCCTGCGCACCCGCGCGGTGCGCGACGGCGAGCATTACGTGGTGAACGGCCAGAAGGTGTGGACCAGCCGGGCGGCGCATTCCGATCTGATGCTGC
>DATJEA010000530.1:0-4052 GCA_035497095.1 Acetobacteraceae bacterium
AAGAATTTTGTATCAAATATCTGCAGATTCCACTCCGGATTTCTCACCAGCCTCTCCTGAGGAGTAACCAAATAACGGTGTACGTTGGATCTAAATCATTCTGCAGCTTCGGCGTAAATAGCATCGACAATGAAATTCGGACCTTGATTGGAAATCGGCTATCACCTTTCAAGAATTTTTATATTGAAGTGTTCCCATCCCTCATGAAAAACTTTGAGGTCGCGTACAAAGGTAAACTTTATTATATATATGGTTTTATGCATGAATAATATCTAACTTTGTGTTACTTCTAGTCGTGGATAAATTGCTAGCACATTTATGGAGGCCTTCCGTGCAAGCCGGCGCCGCCCAGCCGCCGCTGCCGGCCAGGGCGGGCGAGGCCGCGCTGGACCGGCTGGATGCCGCGCGCCACGCCAAGGGGGCCACCAGGGTGGCCGCGCTGCGCGCCGAGATGCAGCGCACCATGCAGCAGCATGCCGCGGTGTTCCGCGACTCCAAAAGCCTGACCCTGGGCGTGGAGAAGATGCAGAAGGTGTGGACCGGCCTGCACGACATGGGCGTCACCGATCGCGGCCTGATCTGGAACAGCGACCTGATGGAGGGGCTGGAACTGCAGAACCTGATGGGCAACGCGATGACCACCATCGTCGGCGCCGAAGCGCGCAAGGAAAGCCGCGGCGCGCAGGCGCATGACGACTTCCCCGAACGCAACGATGCCGAATGGATGAAGCATACGCTGGCCTGGTGCGACGATGACGGCGCGGTGCGGCTGGCCTACCGGCCGGTGAAGATGCAGACGCTGACCAACGAAGTCTCGGTGTTTCCGCCGAAGAAGCGCGTGTACTGAGGAAGGGCGAAGGACATGGCCGAGTTCACGTTGCCGGCGAACAGCCGGGTGCAGATCGGGGTGACCCACAAGGCGGAAAGCGGCGCCAAACGGGTGCGCTCATTCAAGGTCTATCGCTGGAACCCCGATGACGGGCGCAACCCGCAGACCGATACCTACGAGGTCGATCTGGATGCTTGCGGCCCGATGGTGCTGGACGCGCTGATCAAGATCAAGAACGAGGTCGACGCCTCGCTGACCTTCCGCCGCTCCTGCCGCGAAGGGATCTGCGGCTCCTGCGCGATGAACATCGACGGCACCAACACGCTGGCCTGCCTGAAGCCGATCGAGGACGTGAAGGGCGACGTGAAGATCAGCCCGCTGCCGCATCTGCCGGTGGTGAAGGACCTGGTGGGCGACCTGTCGCATCTCTACGCGCAGTTGCAGTCGATCCAGCCCTGGCTGAAATCCGACACCGCGCCGCCGCCGGACCGCGAGCGGCTGCAAAGCAAGGACGAACGCGCCAAGCTCGATGGCATGTGGGAGTGCATCCTGTGCTTCTGCTGCACCTCCGGCTGCCCGAGCCACTGGTGGAACGGCGACCGCTACCTCGGCCCGGCCGTGCTGCTGGCCGCCTATCGCTGGATCGTCGACAGCCGCGACGAGGCCACCGGCGAGCGGCTGGATGCGCTGGAAGACCCGTTCAAGCTGTATCGCTGCCACACCATCCTGAACTGCACCCAGACCTGCCCGAAGGGGCTGAACCCGGCCAAGGCGATCGCGGCGATCAAGACTTTGATGCTGGAAAGGCGAGTGTAGGCAAGGAAGCAGTTCTTTTTTGAAAAAAAGAACCAAAAAACTTCATCCGCGCCTTTGGCGACGCTGTTCAAGCCAGGACTCCGAGGGATGAAAAGTTTTTTTGCTTCTTTTTGTTCACAAAAAGAAGACCTTGCCTTTGTTTAGCGGCGACCTGCGCCAGGGCGCCAGCCGAACCGCCGCCTGGTTCGACAGCGTGGTGTTCGACCATTCGTTCCTGCGCCTTGCGTGGGGCAATTTCGGCACCGTGATCCCCGGCAAGCTGTATCGCGCCAACCACCCCACGCCCGGCCGGCTGGGGCGGTGGGCCCGCCGCTATGGCCTGCGCACGCTGGTCAACCTGCGCGGCCACCGGCAATGCGGCTCGGACGCATTGTCGCGTGACGCGGCGGCGCGGCTCGGGCTGGAGCATATCGACATGGCGTTCGAAAGCCGTGGCGCGCCGCACCGCGACCGCGTGCTGCGGTTCGCCGAAATCTACCGCACCATGCGCACCCCGGCGCTGCTGCACTGCAAATCCGGCGCCGACCGCACCGGCCTGGCGGCGGGGCTGGCGATTCTGCTGGAAGGCGGCACGACGGCCCAGGCGCTGGCCCAGCTCTCGCTCCGGTTCGGGCATTTGCGCCGCTCCAGCACCGGCATCCTGGACGCGTTCTTCGTACTCTATGCGACCCAGGCCGAGGGCCGGCTGGGGTTTCTCGACTGGGTGCGCGACGAATACGACGAAACCGCGCTGCGGACCAGCTTCCGGGCCAACGGGTTGAGCGCGTTCCTGACCGACCAGGTGCTGCATCGGGAATGAGCCGACGCAGAGAGTTTCACCCCGCCACATTTCCGGCTATTGCGCCGCCCAGCATGGACATCTCGCAACCCCAGGACGATCTCTCCGCCGGCCCGCTGCCGGCCTACCGGGCGCGGCTGGCACATGGCGTGCTGACCGCCGACCCGTCGCAGCTTGCCGCGGCCGAGCGGCTGCAAGGGCTGTGGGCCAGGTTGCGCGGCTACGATCCGCCGCTGAAGCCGGCGCCCGCCGGCAGGCTGCTCTCCCGCCTGCTGCGCCGCAAGCCCACCGAGGGCGCCGACGAGGAACGGCCGGACGGGTTGTATCTGGTCGGCGAGGTCGGGCGCGGCAAATCCATGCTGATGGATATGTTCTTCGCCGCCGCGGCTGTGACCCGCAAGCGGCGCATCCATTTCCATCAGTTCATGCAGGAGGCGCATAGCCGCATCCATGCCTGGAAACGGCATAATCCGGACGGCATGGACCCGATCCCACCGCTGGCCGACCGGATCGCCACCGAGGCGGCGTTGCTGTGCTTCGACGAGTTCCAGGTCAACGACATCGCCGACGCGATGATCCTCGGCCGGCTGTTCCAGGCGCTGTTCGAGCGCGGCGTGGTGGTGGTGGCCACCTCCAACATCCCGCCTGGAGACCTGTTCCGCGGCCAGCCCGGCCGCGACGCGTTCCTGCCGTTCATCGCGCTGATCGAGCAGCATCTGGACGTGCTGGTGCTGGAACCCGGCCGCGATTTCCGCCGCCAGCGGCTGCACGATATGACTATCTGGCATGTGCCGGCCGGGGGGCGGGCGGAGCGGGCGCTGGATGCGGTGTTTGACGAACTGGCCGGCGGTGCCACGCCCGCCGCCGTGCGGCTCACCGTCATGGGCCGTACCCTGGAGGTGCCGGTGGCCGCCGCCGGCGTGGCGCGGTTCGATTTTCTGGAACTCTGCGGCCAGCCGCTCGGCGCCGGCGATTATCTGGCGCTGGCCACTCATTTCCACACGCTGATACTGGACGGCATTCCCCGCCTGTCGCCCGACAATTACGACGAGGCAAGACGCTTCATCGTACTGATCGACGCGCTCTACGACCATCGCGTGAAGCTGGTCGCCTCGGCCGACGCGATGCCGGACGAACTCTATCGCCGCGGCGAAGGTGCGAGGGCATTCGAGCGCACCGCCTCCCGCCTGGAAGAAATGCGCAGCGAGGAATACCTGGCCCTGCCGCACCTGACCTGACCCCCGCCCCAGAAGTTTTTTGGTGGCTCTCATGGCGCTTGCTGTTGATCGGGGGAATGGTTCTGGCGGCTGGCATGAGCCTGCACGATCAGTCGGGCGGTTTCGGCCGGCGGAGGCCGGGGACGCGCAGGCGCAGCCGGTGCGGGACGAAGGGCCAGCGATACGGCGAGTGTTCGGCGAAGGGCGGTGGCTCGGGTTTGCGCGGCCTGGGTTGGCGGGGCCGGACAGGGGCCGGCGGAGCGGGGCGGGCGATATAGGCCGGGGGTGCTACGGCGAACATCCGGCAGAGCGGGCGCAGCAGCCGGCCGGCCTGCGGGGCGGCGGCGCAGAGGGCGGCGATCTCCGGATCATCGACCAGAAGCTGGATGCGCGGCGCGTATTGCGCCAGCGG
>DATJEA010000531.1:0-7404 GCA_035497095.1 Acetobacteraceae bacterium
GCGATCTGGCGGCTGATCCGGCCGGGGCGGGTGACCTACTCGCCGTGGGACGCGGAAACGCGGGCCCGCTTCGTGCTCGCCGGCGGCCGCACCGCAATGCCGGCCGACGGCGTGGTGTGGGGCGAGGCGGACCGCGCCGGCATCGCCTTCCGCCGGGTCGGGCGGGTGATGCTCGGCATGGGCGACCCGGTCGGGCCGGCCGCCGACCTGCCCTCGGCGGTGTGGCGGCTGCGCGACCTGGCGCGGCAGGAGCGCATGGACCCGGCGATCTGGCGGGCCGGGCGGGCGTCGCTCGACGTCTATGCCGATCTCGGCCTGGCGGCGCTGCCGTTGGGGCGGGACGGGCTGCCGCTGGGCGATGCCGATGACGCGCCGGGGCCGCACGCCACGCATTATCTGGTATGCCGCGCCGAGCGCGACCTGCCGGCGCTGCTGCCGCTGCTGCCGAAACTGGCGCTGACGGCGCCGCCGGCCGGCGATGACGAGGAGCTGGCGCGGTAGCGGGATAAATCCGGCTATGCGAGCCGCCGCCATGCGGCTAAATTGTTGCGGCGCATCAAAACGGAGACCGTGCCATGCTTGCTGAAACATCGCTGGACCCGCAGGAAGCCCTGGTCTGCACGATGGTGCTGGTGGCCGCCGCCGGCGAGGCCATGACCGACAGCGAAATCGGCGTGATGAGCGGGCTGGTGCAGACGCTGCCGGTGTTCCGCGGCTTCTCCGCCGACCGTCTGGCCGGCGCCACCGACCGGGCGGTGGAACTGCTGCGCGAGACCGATGGGCTGGCGCATGCCGGCCGGCTGATCCGCGACTCGCTGCCGCCGCGCCTGCGCGAGACCGCCTATGCGCTGGCCTGCGAGGTGGCGGCGGCGGATTTCTTCCAGGACCGGACTTCGGTGACCATCCTGGAAGCGGTGCGCGACGAACTGGCGCTGGACCCGCTGGTGGCGTCGGCGATCGAGCGTGGCGCGCGGGCGCGCTATCAGGTGGTGTGAAACCGGCCCCTGCCGGGCGCTATACCTTCGGCACCAGCACCGAGCCGAATGGCCGCCCGGCCAGGATATGCACATGCAGATGCGGCACCTCCTGCCCCGAATCCGGCCCCATATTGGCCAGGATTCGATACCCCGGCGCCTCCAGTTGCAACTGCTTGGCCACCGCCCCCACCGCGCGGAAGAAGCCGGCGATCTCCTCGGCCGAGGCCTCGGCGGTGAAATCGGCCATCGACACATAGGGCGAGCGCGGGATCACCAGCACATGCACCGGCGCCTGCGGGGCGATGTCGTGGAACGCCAGCGCCCATTCGTCCTCGAACACTTTGCGGCAGGGAATCTCGCCGCGCAGGATACGCGCGAAAATGTTCTGGTCGTCGTACGGGCCGAGGCCGCTGACCGGCATGGCATGCTCCTGATCCGGGGCGTGACCGCCGGGCGCGCGATGACACGCCGGCCTGGGTCACGCGGGCGCCTCGACATCTAGCCCATGACGCCGGCGCCGGCCAGCAGGCGCCGCGCGGCAAGATGCGGGATTGCTCATTTGCGCTTCATTGCTGTAGCCTGTGTGAGATAGCTCAATCGATGCATCGCCACACCGGTGGCACAGGTGCACGCAAAAACCGCGGAACGTTCGCGACCAGGCCGCTGCCAGGTGCCGTGAAACCGAGTCCGTAACAGGAGGAAGGCGGAATGCAGATCACCAGGCGAGGTGTAACCTCAGGGATGCTGGCGCTGGGCGCGGGTGCGATCGCGGCGCCGGCGGCACGGGCGGCCGACGATCAGGCCAAGCTCTACGAGGCGGCGAAGAAGGAAGGCAAGGTCACCTGGTATTCGGGCTACCTGAACCAGCCGATCTGCGAGGCGGTCGCCAAGGCGTTCACCGCCAAATATCCGGGCATCAGCGTCGCGGCCACCAAAACCACCTCGCAGGTGGCATTTCAGCGCCTGATGCAGGATCTGAACGCCGGCTCGGTGCAGGCGGACGTGTTCAGCAGCACCGATGCCGCGCACATGACCGACCTGATCGCCAAGGACAAGCTGGTGAAATACACGCCGCCGAACGCGGCGGGGCTGGTGCCGTCGATCCGCGACTTCAACGGCGGCGGCTATTACCGCGCCGGCTGGGTCGGGCTGGTGACGCTGTTCTACAACTCCAAGCAGGTCTCCGCGGCCGACTCGCCGAAGGACTGGCCCGATCTCACCGACCCGAAATGGAAGAACAAGATCGCCTTCGGCAGCCCGAACTACAGCGGCCTGGTCGGCGTCTGGACCGTCGGCATGGCCGAGAAATACGGCTGGGGCTTCTTCGAGAAGCTGAATAAACTCAACCCGCTGATCGGCCGCTCGATCGACGATGCGGTAGCGGTACTGAACAGCGGCGAGCGCTCGGTGGGGATCTGCAGCGCCGCCACCGCGCTGCGCAGCGCCGCCAAGGGCAATCCGCTGGTGGTCAACTATCCCACCTCGTTCTCGTTGGCCGACCTGTCGCCGGCGGCGATCATCAAGGGCTCGCCCAGCCCGAACGCGGCCAAGCTGCTGATCGATTTCATGGCCGGCCCGGAATACTCGAAGATCCTGACCGACAATTACGAGCAATCGCTGCGCAGCGACGTGCCACCGCCGAAGGGGGCCAAATCGCTGGCCGACCTGACGCTGTTCCAGCCGACGCTGGAAAATATCGAAAAGGAACTGCCGGGACTGCGCAGCAAGTGGCGCGACCTGTTCAACGGGTGACCCGTACGCAACCGGGCGTCCGCCGGTCATGAGCGCCGCGCACGCGCCGCCGTTTTCCGTCCGGCGGCGCCGGCTGCAGCCCGCCACGGTGGTTTTCGGGCTGGCGGTGGTGGTGCTGGTGTTCCTCATCGCCGCCCCGGTCGCCCGATTGCTGGTCGCCAGCTTCCAGGCCACCGGCACCGGCGGCTTCACCTTGCACAACTACGCTGTCGCCTGGGGCCGAGAGCGCAACGTGGCGGCGGTCGGCAACTCGCTGCTCTACGCGCTGGAGGTGACCATCCTGTCGGCGGTGTTCGCGGTGCCGATCGCCTGGGGCATCTCGCGCACCAACATGCCGTGCAAGGGGCTGATCCGGGCGCTGATCATCGGCGCCTTCATCACGCCGTCCTATCTGGGGGCGGTGGGCTGGATTCTGCTCGGCGGGCCGAACGCCGGCTGGCTGAACAAGGTGTGGATGGCGCTGACCGGCAGCAGCGAAGGCTTCATGAATATCTACAGCTTCGGCGGTCTGGTGCTGGTCACCGCCCTTTATGCCTTCCCCTATATCTTCGTGTTCACCTCGGCCGCACTCGACCTGGTGTCGTCGGAGATGGAGGAGGCGGCGAGCATCCTGGGCGCCGGCTGGTGGCGCACCATCAGGCGCATCACCCTGCCGCTGGTGCTGCCGGCGATCATCGGCGGCGCGATCATCGTGTTTCTCGATACCGTGGCGCTGTTCGGCACGCCGGCGATCATCGCCCTGCCGTCGCGCATTCCGGTGATGACGCTGGTGCTGTGGCAGTTCTTCGAGACCCCGATCCGCGCCGAGGCGGCGGCGGCCTATGCGATTCCGCTGATCGTCATCACGCTGGCGATGTTCTCGATGCAGCGTCTGGTGCTCGGCCGCAAGGGTTACGTGGCGCTGACCGGCAAGGGCGGCACGCGGACCTTAACGCCGCTCGGCCGCTATCGCTGGCTGGTGCTGGGCTACGCGCTGTTCGTGGTCGGGCTGGCGGTGATCCTGCCCTATGCGGCGCTGGCGCAGGCCGCTTTCAGCCGGGCCTGGGGGCTCGGGATGTCATGGGCCAACTTTACCCTCGAGAATTTCGCCGCCGTGCTGCTCGAGGCGACTTCCCGCGATACCATCCTGCGCACCTTCGGCTATTCCGCCGCGGCGGCCTGTGCCGCGGTCGTGCTGGCGCTGGTGATCGCCTATATCGTCACGCGGCGCATGGTGCGCGATCGCGGCCTGCTCACCCTGCTGTGCATGGCGCCGCTGGTGATCCCCGGCATCGTGCTGGGCGTCGCGTTCTACGCCACCTACGCGCCGCCGCCGATCGCGCTGTATGGCACCGCGGCGATCCTGATCATCGGCTACACCACGCGCTTCCTGCCGGTCGCCTATGTCAACGCCGCCGCCGGCGTGCGCTCGCTGAACCCGGAGATGGAGGACGCGGTCCGCATCCTCGGCGGCGGGCGGCTGCGGGCGCTGGCGCAGGTGGTGGTGCCGTTGCTGAAGACCAATCTGGTCGGCTCCTGGCTGCTGGTGTTCATCCCGGCGGCGCGCGAATTGAGCACCGCGCTGTTCCTGGTCAGCGGGCAGACCAGGGTGATCTCGGTGATGATGCTCGACCTCAGCGAGAACGGCAGCTTCGAGACGCTGGCCGCGCTCGGCTTCGTGCTGCTGGCGGCGACCATCGCCATCGTGCTGCTCGGCTACAAGCTGGTCGGCCGCGATTTCATGCTGCGCCGCTCCTAGCCGCCACCCGCCATTTACCCGCCGTTCAGCTTTGCCGGCCAGACTTGCGGCCGGCAAGGAGGCGCCGATGGACGGGTCTGGCGCGACGATCGACACATTGGCGCGCGGCGTAGCGGCGCAACGCGAGGGCCGCGCCGCGGAGGCCGAGGCCGGGTTTCGCGCCGCATACGCCGCCGCACCCGAGCAGCCGATGGCGGCCTATCTGCTCGGCCGGCTGCTGCTGGCGAGCCACGCGCAACGGCCGGACCGGGTGGAGGAGGCAACGCTGCTGCTCCGCCATGCGCTGGCGCTGCGGCCGGACGATCTCGACACCCGCCGCGCGCTGGCCGAGGCCTGCCTGGCCGCCGGCTGGCTGGGCGAGGCGATCGACTGCTACCGCGCGGTGCTGGCCCGACGGCCGGACGACACCACCGCCGCCCTGCGGCTGGCCGGCGCGCTGCTGCAACAGGGCGACGCGCCGGCCGCCCTGGCAACAGCCGAGCCGGTGCTGCGCCTCGCCCCCGCGCTGGCCGAAGCCTGGCACGTCACCGGCGCGGCGCTGCGGGCGCTGGGCCGGCACGAGCCGGCGCAGCGCCACCTGCAACGCGCGGTGCAACTGGACCCGAGCCATGCCCGCGCCTGGATGAGCCTCGGCCACGTCGCCGCCGACCGCAATTTCCCGGCCGCCGCCGAAGCCTATCTGCGCGAGGCGGTGGCCTGCGCCCCAACGCTTGCGGCGGCGCATGCCAGCCTCGGCGCGGCGCTGACCGAGGCCGGCAGCCTCCCTCAGGCGATCGCCGCCTGCGACCAGGCGATCGCGCTGGCACCCGCCGACCCGGTCGCCCATTGGCACCGCGCCACCGCGCATCTGCTCAACGGCGACTTCGCCGCCGGCTGGGCGGATTTCGAATGGCGCAAGCAGCATCCCCGCTTCGCCGCCGATTTCCCGCCGCTGCCCGGCCCCGCCTGGGACGGCACGCCGCTCGCCGGCCGCTCGCTGCTGCTGCGCGCCGAGCAGGGCCTCGGCGACACCATCCAGTTCGCCCGCTTCCTGCCGGGGCTGGCAGCGCAGAACGGGGCCGCGCAAGGCGGCCGGGTGATCCTCGCCTGCCGCCCGGCCGCCTTGCCGGCACTGGCGCCGCTGCTCGCCCAGCTGCCGATCGAACTGGCCGCCAGCGACGCCGCTCCAGCGGCCGACTGTCACGCCGACCTCGGCAGCCTGCCCCATCTGCTCGCCGTGCGGCCGGCGACGATTCCGGGCGCCACCGGCTATCTGCGCGCCGATCCGGCCCGGATGGCGCATTGGTGGCCCGAGGCCGACGGCTTCGCGCGGGTCGGGCTGGTCTGGGCCGGCAACCCGGCGCACCGCAACGACGCCCGCCGCAGCCTGCCGCCCTCGGCGGTCGCCGCCATACTCGCCGCCGCCGAAGCCGCCCCGCGCCTGCGCTTCGCCAGCCTGCAAAAAGGCCCGCGCGCCATCGAGGCGACAACCCGCTACGGCCTCGCCGACCACAGCGCCGCACTGACCGACTTCGCCGCCACCGCCGCGGCGATCGCCCGGCTCGACCTGGTGATCACGGTCGACAGCGCAGTGGCCCACCTGGCCGGCGCGATGGCCAAGCCGACCTGGCTGCTGCTGCCCTTCGCGCCGGACTGGCGCTGGCTGCTCAACCGCAGCGACACGCCCTGGTACACGTCACTGCGGCTGTTCCGGCAAACTGCGCCGGGGGACTGGAGCAGCGTCGCGGCGCGGGTTGCCGCCGCGCTGATCGCCGGCTATCGGGACAGCAAGCAAGACCTTCTTTTCGTGAACAAAAAGAAGCAAAAAAACTTTTCATCCATGGGGGTTTAGGCGGCGATCCGGCGCTCCACCTCGTCCGGCGGCATGCGCACCAGCTTCTCGTAATCGCCGAGCAGCGTCTCGGTGATCGCGCCCGGCGTATAAACCTGCCCGGCGATCTCGCGCACCGGCGTCACCTCCGCGCCGGTGCCGACCAGCATCACCTCGCTGGCGCGCGACAACTCCTCGGGCAGGATCGGCCGCTCCACCACCTTGATCTGGTTGCGCCGCGCCAGCGCCATCACCACCCGCCGGGTGATGCCGTCCAGGAAGCAATCCGGCGTCGGCGTATGCAACTCGCCATTGAACACGAAGAAAATATTCGCCCCGGTCGCCTCCGCCACCCGCCCCCGCCAGTCCAGCATCAGCGCGTCCTGAAACCCCTTCGCCTCGGCCGCGTGCTTGGACATCGTGCCGATCATATACAGCCCCGAGGCCTTGGCGGCGGTCGGCGCCGTCTCCGGATGCGGCCGCTTCCACTCCGCCATATCCAGCCGAATACCCGCCATCCGGTCAGCGAACATCGCCGGCCACGCCCAGGTGGCGATCGCGATATGGATTTTCGAGTGCTGCGCCGCCACCGCCATCATCTCCGACCCGCGCCACACCACCGGCCGCACATAGGCATCGGTCAGCCCGTTGGCCGCGACCACCTGGCGGCAGGCGGCCTCGATCTCCTCCATCGTATAGGGGATTTCCATGCCCAGGATGCGCGCCGAATGAAACAGCCGCTCGGTATGCATGCGCAGCTTGAAGATATTGCCGGCATATGCCCTCTCGCCTTCGAACACGCCGCTGGCATAGTGCAGCCCGTGCGACAGAACATGCAGCCTGGCGTCTCGCCACGGCACCAGGGCGCCGTTCTGCCAGATCTGACCATCCCGGTCATCGAAAGGAACAAGCGCCATGGCAGGATTCCTCGCAAGATTGTTGCTCTCTGGCGGTGAAAGCTATAATCGAATGTCGTCTACGTCAACATTCCTGTCGTAAATCCGAGGTATGCCAGATATGCCGGACCCGAAGGGCGGCCTGCCGCCCGCCGCCCCACCAGCCGCCGCCGGGGCCAACCTGCTGTTTCTGCGCGAGGAAGAAATCCGCGCCGCACAGGACCTGCTGTT
>DATJEA010000532.1:0-2220 GCA_035497095.1 Acetobacteraceae bacterium
GCAACCTGGCCGGCTGGTGCGAGCTGGTGCGGGCGCATGGCAGGATGAGTCTCGCGGACATCTTCGCGCCGGCGATCGCGCTGGCCGGGGACGGGTTTCCGCTGATCGAATTCAATACCGATGGCATCAACTCGTCGGCCAGGGCGTTGAAGGATTTGCCGTTTTTCGAGGAGTGGAACCGCAACTACACCGGCGGACGCGGCCAGGTGAAGCCGGGCTCGGTGCTGCGCCAGCCGGAGCTCGCGGCGACCTACGCGGCGATTGCTGCCGATGGGCCGGGGCATCTGTATGGCGGGCCGCTGGGCCGCAAGATCGTGGCGCATCTGGCCGAGCTCGGCGGCTGCATCACCGAGGCGGATTTCGCCGCGGTGCAGCCGACCTGGATCGACCCGCTGGCGGTGAAATACCGCGATCTGCTGGTGCACACGCTGCCGCCGCCCTGCGAGGGCTTCCAGTTCCTGCTGGCGCTGCGCATCCTGGACGGGTTCGACATGGCGGCCCTGGTGCCGAACAGCGTCGAGCATATGGACATCATGCTGCGCACGCTGCGGCTCGCGGCCGGGGAACGTATACGGCATAACAATCCGCGACCGGACGACCTGGCGGCGCTGCTCGGCGAGCGGCACGTGGCGCAGTTGCGCGAGCGGGTCAGCGACGGCGTGCCGGTCGAGGGGCCGACCGAGCAGTGGATCGCGCCGCAGCCGATCAACCTGGACAAGGAGCATACCACCTCGATCTCGGTGGCCGACGCCGAGGGCAACGTGGTCTGCATCACGCAGAGCCTGGGCGCGCTGTTCGGCAGCGGCATCGTGGTGCCGGGGACCGGGGTGTGCCTGAACAACTTCCTCTACTGGGGCGAGGTGGATACGCGCGGCACCAATCCGCTGCTGCCGGGCGGCGCGCTGGCGCTGCCGACCGCGCCCAGCATCTCGACGCACGACGGCAAGCCGGTGCTGTCGCTGGGCACGCCGGGCAGCTACGGCATCTGCCAGACCCAGCCGCAGGCGATGGTGCAGTACCTCGATTTCGGCCTCGGATTGCAGGACGCCATCGAGGCGCCGCGCTGCCGGCTGTGGGACGGCACCAGGGTGGACGCCGAAGGCCGCTACGCGCCGGAGGTGATCGCGGCGCTGGCGGCACGCGGGCACGGCATCAGCGCGGTTGCCGACTGGACCATGCAGGTGGGCGGCATGCAGGCGATCGCGATCGACGCGGAGAGCGGCGCGATGACCGGGGCGGCGGATCCGCGGCGGGATGGGTATGTGGCGACGCCTTGAAGGAAGCGGCGCGTTTTTGAAAAAAAGCGCGCAAAAAACTTCGTTCGCCTTGGAACATGGGTGACGCGGAGACATCGGAGTCTCCAAAACGAATGAAAAGTTTTTTTGCTTCTTTTTGTTCACAAAAAGAAGTGCTTGCTTGAGGATTTTCGCATGAACGGCCAGCGCCCCAGCATCAGTTCCGTGCATGGCATCGTCGCCGCCGCGCATCCGCTGGCCGCTGCTGCGGGGGCGCGCATCCTGTCCGAGGGCGGCAATGCGTTCGATGCCGCGGTGGCGGTGGCGGCGGCGTTGGGGGTGGTGGAGCCGTTCATGTCGGGGATTGCCGGCAGCGGCGTGGCGACGGTGTATGCGGCGGCCGAGCGGCGGGTGCGCTGCCTGCAATTCCGGGGTGGGGTGCCGGTCGCGTTTCCGGTGGGCCGCTATAGCCGGCGCGAGGAGATGTATCGCGGCGCGATGGCCGCCACCGCGCCGGGCAATCTGGCCGGCTGGTGCGCGATGCTGGAGCGTTACGGCAGCCGGAGCCTGACCGAGGTGCTGGCGCCGGCGGTGGCACTGGCGCGGGACGGGGTGCCGCTGATCGACTACAGCGTCGCCAGCATCAACGCCTCGGCGGAGGAACTGGCGGCGTATCCGTTCTTCAACGAGTGGCGGCGTGTGTACCAGGCCGGCGGCGGGGCGGTGCGGGCCGGCCAGGTGCTGCGGCAGCCCGATCTGGCGGCGACGTTCGCGGCGCTGGGCGCCGAGGGGCCGGGGCTGCTGTATGGCGGCGCGCTGGGGGAGCGGCTGCTGGCGCATCTGGCCACGCTGGGCGGCTGCCTGTCGATGGCGGATTTGCTGGCGATGCGGGCGCGCTGGGTGGAGCCGGCGAGTGCCGCCTATCGGACCCTGGTGGTGCATGCGCCGCCGCCGCCGTGCTCGGCGTATCAGTTTCTGCTCGGCT
>DATJEA010000533.1:0-15896 GCA_035497095.1 Acetobacteraceae bacterium
CAGCCTGGCGTAGCGCAGCCGGCTCGTCCGGACGCCGCGCGGCCGACGCCGGGGCGCGTCGAGCCTGGCCGAGTGCAGCCTGGCGTAGCGCAGCCGGCCCGCCCGGATGCCGCGCGGCCGGCGCCGGGGCGTGTCGAGCCCGGCCGCCCGCAGCCAGGACAGCCGCCGCAGGCACGGCCCAATGCCGCCGCTCCGGCTGTCAATCCGCAGGCCGCGCGCCCTGCCGCGCCGGGCACCTTCCGGCCGCCGGTGCCGGCCCAGTCACCGCATCAGCGTCCGGTGGTGCCGGAACGGATCGCGCCCGCACGTCCGTCCGGCAGCGTGAACACGCCGACGCCTCACGCGCCACCGGAGGCGCGTCCAGCGCCGCAGCGCGCGCCCCAGGCGCGGCCAGCGCCGTATCCGCAGGTGCATACCGCGCCGCCACGCCCGGCGCCGCGGCCTGAGCCCCGCCCGCAACCCAGGCCGCAGCCCGCGCCGCAGGCCCGGCCGGCCCCGCCGCAGCATCACGAGGCGCCGCGCCAGGCGCCGCAGCACCGGCCCGAGCCGCCGAAGCGCAATTGATCCGGCGGCTGCGTACCTGCCGGCGGTAGCGCAGCGCCAGCCCCGGCACCTGCCCGCCGGGGCCAGCCCTGCCAACCCGGCCAACAACCACTGCCGGAGAGCGTCACGTAGGGCTGCCAGCCGGTCGCCATCAGCCGCATCGCCGGATGCACCCTGCGGCACGGCGAAGTCTGCGCCGTCACCACCGCTCCATCAAACGGGTTGCGCATCCGTCGCCGCTGGCCGATGCTGGAAAGTAGATTTTGGTGATGTTCGCTGATCCGAATCGCCGCCCGCTTCACGTCCGCTTCCTGGAATCCGGCCCGCCTGCATGACCGCCAGCGCCGCAATGTTCTTCTTCGATGCGGTCCTCGTCGCCCTGGTCTGGCCGCTGGCGGCCTGGATGGCGGTGCCGTTGGGCGAGCCGCAGCCGGCGATCAAGCTGCTGCTGCCGCTGCTGCTGCACCCCGCCGCCTATCTGCTGCTGCTGTATGCGCTGGGCCTGTATCGGCGCGACCTGATCCTCGATACCCGCAGGGCGCTGGCCCGCCTGCCGCTGGTGGTCGGCCTGTCGACGATCGCGGTGGCGGTGGCGATCGGGCTGCTGCGCGGCCTGCTGCCGGCCGACCTGCCGGGGCGCTGGCCGAGCGCCGGGGCGCTGTTCTTCGTCGCCGTGGTCGCCTTCTCGGTCTGCGGCAGCGCCGCCCGGCTGCTGTTCTCGCTGCTGCGCCGCCGCGCCGTGTTCAAGCCCCGGCTGATGGTGATCGGCGCCGGCGCCCGCGCCTGGGATCTGGCCTGGATGCTGCAACACGAGGGGCGCAACCTGGCCTACGACATCATCTTCATCCACCACCCCAGCCACGGCGAGATCGACCCGCGGCTGGCCGCCGAGCAGGGCGGCCGTATCGTGCTGGCCGAGGACGACCTGCTGGCCGTGGCGCAGGAGATTCAGGCCGACCAGATCGTGATGGCGCCCGACGAGCGGCGCGGCGTCGCGCTGGAAGGGCTGATCGCCTGCAAGACCGCCGGCTACCCGGTGCTGCAATACATGAGCTTCCTGGAGAAGGAGATCCGCCGCATCGATATCAAGCGGCTGGAACTGAGCTGGGTGCTGTACTCCGACGGCTTCTATTTCGGCCTGCTCGACCGGGTGCTGAAGCGGCTGCTGGACGTGTCGGTGGCGCTGGTCATCCTGGTCGCCGCCTCGCCGTTCCTGCTGGCCTCGATGGCGGCGGTCTATCTCGGCGATCGCGGCCCGATCTTCTACCGCCAGGCCCGCGTGACCCGCGGCGGCCGGGTGTTCCGCATCGTCAAGCTGCGCACCATGCGGGTGGATGCCGAGGCGCGCGGCGCGGTCTGGGCGGCCAAGGGCGACGCCCGCATCACCAGGGTGGGCAATTTCCTGCGCCGCTCGCGGCTGGACGAGGTGCCGCAACTCTACAACGTGCTGAAAGGCGACATGTCGCTGGTCGGCCCACGGCCGGAGCGGCCGGAGTTCATCACCAAGCTGGCCGCCGAACTGCCGCTGTATAACGAGCGCCACATGGTCAAGGCCGGGCTGACCGGCTGGGCGCAGATCAACTACCCGTACGGCGCATCGCTCGACGACGCCCGCTCCAAGCTCAGCTACGACCTGTATTACGTGAAGAATTTCAGCGTGCTGCTCGACCTGATGATCCTGTTGCAGACCATTCGGGTGGTGCTGTGGCCGAGCGGCGTGCGCTGATTGTTGCACTGCGGCACTCGCCGATTTGCGCAGGCCGTGCTATAAGAACCGCCGAGACAACACTGAAATCCCACGAGGCTTTCGCATGAAGCGGCGCGCCCTGATCCTGACCGCGATCGGCCTGCTGGCCGCACCCGCAGCGGCCACCGCCGCCCGTGCCGCCGGCGCGGTGCTGGTGATGAATTCCGGCGCCGCCTCGCTCAGCGTCATCGACATGGCGACCCAAAAGGAGCTCCGCCGCATCCCGGTGCTGCGCGAGCCGCATCACTGGGCGCTCAGCCCGGACGGCAAGGAGTTGCTGGTCGGTGACAGCGCCGGCAACGAATTGCTGTTCTTCGACCCCGCCAGCTTCGCGCTGCTCCGACGCATGGTGATGTCCGACCCGTACCAGCTTGGTTTCAGTCCGGACGGCCGCTACCTGGTGGTCAACGGCCTGGCGCGGGCGCAGACCGACATTTACG
The DNA here is from genome assembly GCA_035497095.1 of Acetobacteraceae bacterium. Lineage (GTDB taxonomy): Bacteria > Pseudomonadota > Alphaproteobacteria > Acetobacterales > Acetobacteraceae > 70-18. The sequence continues at coordinate 2,731 of DATJEA010000533.1, forward strand.
ACGCCAAGACTTACAAGCTGATCAAGCGCATCAAGCTGCAATCGATGCCGAGCCATCTGGACTACGCGCCGGATTCGTCGGTGGTGTTCATCTCGCTGCAAGGCAGCAACCGGATGGCGGCGATCGACCTGGGCACCATGACGGTGAAGTGGAACCAGCCCTGCGGCCCGGCCCCGGCTGGCGTGCTGTATCATAACGGCGAGGTGCTGGTGGCCGACATGGGCGCCGACTACATCGCGGTGATGAACCCGGCGGACGGCCGGGAACTCCGCCGCATCACCACCGGCAAGGGCGCGCATCAACTGTTCCTGTCGCCGGACAAGCAGCTGATCTACGTCAACAACCGCATCGCCGGCACCATCGTGGCGCTGGACGCCAAAAGCCTGAAGGAAGTCCGCAGCTACAAGCTGCCGGGCGGCCCGGACGACATCCAGTTCGCCCCGAACGGCGATATCTGGGCCACCCTGCGCTTCGCCGAAAAGGTCGCGGTGCTGAACCCGAAAACCGGCGACTACACCACGATCGGCGTCGGCCGCTCGCCGCACGGCATCTTCCTCAACCCGCGCGCCGTCGCAACGCCATGAGCTTCCAGCCGTTCGATCTGCTGGCCGGCTGGTTGCAGCAGAACCTGCTGCTGCCGCTGATGTACCAGGTCGGGCTGATGCAGTGGGAGGATATCTCGTTCGGCTGGGTGCTGTTCGCGGTCTACGGCGCCGCCCAGGTGGTGGTCACCTTCGCGATCTGCCTGCCGCTCGAGCGCTGGCGGCCGGTGGAGCACTGGCCGGACCAGAAGGCGGTCTGGGTGGATGTGCTGTACACGGTGATCGCCCGGGTCGGCCTGCTGCCGCTGATCACCTTCGTCGCGTTCTACAGCCTGCAAGTACAGTTGAACGGCTGGATGACCGACCAGGGCTGGGTGCCGCCGACCTTGGAGCGCCTGGTGCCGTCGCTGCTCGGCCATCCGGTGCTGACCTTCTTCATCTATGCGGCGATCCTGGATTTCGGCGATTACTGGCGGCACCGGCTGAGCCATATCTTCAACTGGTGGTATGCGCTGCATGCGGTGCATCACGCGCAGCGGCAGATGACCTTCTGGTCGGATGACCGCAATCACCTGCTCGACGAGGTGCTGTCGTTCCTGTGGTTCACCGCGATCGCGCTGTTGATCGGCATCCCGCCGCTGCAATTCCCGCTGCTGGTGCTGCTGCTGAAGCTGCTGGAGAGCATGAGCCACGCCAACACCCGGGTCTCGTTCGGCTGGCTGGGCGAGCGCCTGCTGGTGAGCCCGAGATTCCACCGCGCGCATCACGGCGTCACCGCGGCCGGCCTCAAAAGCGTGAATTACGGCGCCATCCTGCCGTGGTGGGACATGCTGTTCCGCACCGCCGATTTCTCCTCCGATTTCGTCGAAACCGGCGACCCCACCGCCGAGGAAGCGCTGGCCACCGGCAGCTACCTCACCCAGCAATGGGTCGCCCTGCGCCGCATGTTCAGGGACATGCTGCCGAAAGCGCACCACACCAAAGGATAAAAAAGTTTTTTTGCTTCTTTTTGTTCACAAAAAGAAGGCCTTGCTTACCTTTCCTTCAATGGCACACCAGCCCGCCATCGACGATCAGATTCTGCCCGGTAACTCCGCGCGCCCACGGGCTGGCAAAGAACAGTACCGCGTCCGCCGCTTCGGCTGGCGTCAGCACGCGCCGCAGCGGGGTGTTCGCGGCGATCAAGTCGAACACCGCCTCCGGAGTCGCGGCGCTGGCATCGGTCGTGCGCAACAGCCCGCCGGACACCATGTTGACGGTGATCCCCGATGGCCCCAGTTCGGCCGCCATGGTGCGGGTCAGCGCCAGCAGCGCGCCTTTCGCGGCGGTATAGTCGTGGTACGGCACCACCGGGTTCTGCACCAGGTTGGTGCCGATGGTGATGATGCGGCCGAACCCGGCCTCGGCCATCGCCGGGCGCACCGCGCGCAGCAGATTGAGCGCGCCCTTGGCGGTGGTCTCGAAATGCGCCGTCATGTTGTCCCACGACAGCGTTTCGAGCTTCGCGCGCGCGTCGCCGTTGAACGAGAAATCCGCCATGGCGTTGTGCACCACGGTATTCGGCGCGCCGAACCGCGCCGTCACCGCGCCGACCATGCGGGTGACGTCGGCCGCCTCGCGGATATCGGCCTGAAACGCGTGCGCCCGCTTGCCGAGACGCCTGGCCAATGCCTCCGCCGGCGCGCGGCTGCTGCGGTAGTTGATCGCCACCTTGGCGCCCTCGCGGGCAAACGCCTCGGCGATCGCCGCCCCGAGCCCGCGCCCGGCGCCGCTGATCAGCACCGTCTGCTCTGCGATTGGCATCGACATCTGGCTAACCCCCTGTTCCGAAACGAGCCCCGACCGGATGCGCTCACCATGCGACCTCAACCGCCCCCCGGCAATCCGGCCGCCCGCGCTTTACGCCCCCGGCGGCCGATGCTACACGCCGTCGCCAACCCGGCCCCGTCCGCATGGGGGCTGGCGCGGCGATGCAACAATGGCCGCGAGCGATGACCGACGATCTGCCCCCCAACCCCGCCCTGCTGCCCGCCGGCCTGCGCGACCTGCTGCCCCCGGAAGCCGAAACCGAGGCGGCGGCGGTGCAGGCGGTGATGGACGCCTTCGCGGCGCATGGCTACCAGCGGGTGAAGCCGCCGCTGCTGGAGTTCGAGGACAGCCTGCTGTCCGGCTCGGGTGCGGCGATGGCCGACCAGACCTTCCGGCTGATGGACCCCGATACCCGCCGCATGATGGGCCTGCGCGCCGATATGACGCCGCAGGTGGCCCGCATCGCCACCACCAGGATGGGCCATGTGGCGCGGCCGCTGCGGCTCTCCTATGCCGGGCAGAGCCTGCGCGTGCAGGGCAGCCAGATCGCGCCGGACCGGCAATTCGCCCAGGCCGGCATCGAACTGATCGGCCATGACAGCCCGGCAGCCGATGCCGAGATCGTGCTGGTGGCCGCCGAGGCGCTGGCCGCGATGGGCCTGGCGGCGCTGTCGATCGACCTCACCATGCCCAACCTGGTGCCAACTTTATTGAACGAAACCGGTATGTTGGCCGAGGATCAGGCGAGGCTGGCGCGCGCGCTCGACCGCAAGGACGCTGCCGCCGTGGCCCGCCATGGCGGCACCCTGGCCGGCACGCTGACCGACCTGCTGCTGGCCGCCGGCGCCGCCGACCGGGCGCTCGCGGCACTCGCCGCGGCGGCGCTGACGCCCGGTGCGAAGGCCCATGCGGCGCGGCTGGCGGCGACCGTGGCGGCGATCCGCGCCTCGGCGCCGGCGCTGACACTGACCGTCGATCCGGTCGAATTCCGCGCGCTGCGCTATCATACCGGGGTATGCATGACGCTGTATGCCCCTGGACGGCATGAGGAATTGGGCCGCGGCGGGCGCTATATCTGCGGCGAGGCGGAGCCGGCCACCGGGCTCACGCTGTATCCCGATGCGGTGCTGCGGGCATTGCCGGCACGACCGTCGCGGCTGCGCGCCTATCTGCCGTTCGGGGCCGCCGCGGCGCAGGCGAATGTGCTGCGAAATCAAGGTTTTGCTACGGTTGCCGGGCTGGAGCCGGCGGCCGATCCGCACCGCGAGGCGCGCCGCCTCGGCTGCACCCATATCCTGGCGGCCGACGGCAGCGCCGCGGTCCTCGACGCAACGGAGTAGAGTGATGGCCAATGTCGCCGTGATCGGCGCCCAGTGGGGTGACGAGGGCAAGGGCAAGGTGGTCGACTGGCTGGCCAGCCGCGCCGATATCGTGGTGCGCTTCCAGGGCGGCCATAACGCCGGGCATACCCTGGTGGTGGGCAACGAGACCTATAAATTATCGTTGTTGCCCAGTGGGTTGGTGCGCGGCAAGCTGGGCATCATCGGCAACGGCGTGGTGATCGACCCGGAGGCATTGCTGGCCGAGATCGCCCGGGTGCGCGGCCAGGGACTGTCGGTGGGGCCGGAGACGCTGCGGATTGCCGACAACGCGACCTTGATTCTGCCGCTGCATCCGGCGATCGACCGGGCGCGGGAGACGGCGCGCGGCGATCATAAGCTCGGCACCACCGGGCGCGGCATCGGCCCGGCCTATGAGGATAAAGTGGGACGCCGTGCGATTCGGGTCTGCGATCTCGCGGAACCTGAGACGTTGTCGGAAAAATTGGACGAACTGCTGCTGCACCACAACACGCTGTTGGCCGGATTAGGCGCCGAAATCTTCGCAAAAAATGCTCTTCTGGAGCAATTACTGCGCCTGGCGCCGCAGATTCTGCCCTATGCCGAGCCGGTCTGGGAGCGGCTGGACCAGGCCCGCAGGGCCGGAAAGCGCATCCTGTTCGAGGGTGCGCAGGCAGTTATGTTGGATAATGATCATGGCACATACCCATTCGTGACCAGCAGTAATACGGTTGCCGCAACGGCTGCTTCGGGCGCCGGTATCGGCCCCTCGGCGATCGGCTTCGTGCTCGGCATCGCCAAGGCCTACACCACCCGGGTCGGCTCCGGCCCATTCCCGACCGAGCTGCACGACGCCACCGGCCAGCGCCTTGGCGAGCGCGGGCGGGAGTTCGGCACGGTGACCGGCCGCAAGCGGCGCTGCGGCTGGTTCGATGCCTGCATGGTGCGCCAGGCGGTGAAAACCGGCGGCATCCACGGCCTGGTGCTGACCAAGCTCGATGTGCTGGACGGGCTGGCGGAACTGAAGATCTGCACCGGCTACACGGTCGGCGGCGAGACCTTCCATCACCTGCCGGCCGGCCAGCGGGCGCAGGCCGCCGCGGTGCCGATCTACGAGACCATGGAGGGCTGGTCCGAAAGCAGCGGCGGCGCGCGCAGTTGGGCCGAGTTGCCGGCGCAGGCGATCAAATATGTGCGCCGCATCGAGGAGCTGGCCGAAGTGCCGATCACCGTGGTGTCCACCGGGCCGGAGCGCGACGACACCATCATGGTGCGGGACCCGTTCGACGACTGACCGCATGGCGATCCATCCTTGGGTGTGATCTGCGTCACACCCCTCGGCGTTCCGGCCGCGTTATTGCTGCATCAACAGCACGCGGGGAATCGCAATGGCCAGCCAGGACAACATCGCCCAGGAGCTTGCGTCGCCCAGCGTGGTGATCGCGTTCCCCGAGCGCCGGGCGCGGCCGGCGACCCGGCGCCTGACCTTGCGCGATCGGGTGGAGGCGCTGCGCTGGGCCGAGACGGCGCAGGCGCGCGGGGTGAGCCGGGCGGCGATTCATGCCGGCGGCGACGCGCAGATCGGCGATTTCATCCTGGTCTATCTGACCGGGGCGCTGTGGGCCTCGTGGGTGATCGGCTGCAAGCCGGCCGGGTATTGCGTCTGGCGGGCCGGCAGCGGCGCCGATATCGGCTGCTACGCGACGCTGCGGACGGCGTTCGACGCGGTGGAGGCGATGCTTTGAGGTTTTTCGTCTTCGCGTACGTAAGTAAGTAAGATTGACCACAGAGACACAGAGACACAGAGAAGGAAGCGAGTAATAGGTTTTGCTTTAATATACTTCTGTGTGTCTCTGTGTCTCTGTGGTGAATCTGCTTTCTTGCTGCGCTATGCGTCGTAGACTGGCGTGGCGAGGCCTTCCAGGCGGGCTTTGAGTTGGAGCGCCAGGTAGCGGGAATAGTGGCGGGACTGGGCCAGGTTGCCGCCGTGGAACCATAGATTCGGCTGCCTGGTGGGCTTCCACATGTTGCGCAACTCGCCTTGCCACGGGCCGGGGTCTTTCGCGGTGTTCGAGCCGAGGCCCCAGCAGGGGCCGACCAGATCGGCGACCGCGGGCGAGATCAGTTGCTCGGCCCAGCCGTTCATCGAGCCGTAGCCGGTGGCGTAGACGATCAGGTCGGCGGCGAGCACGGTGCCGTCGCTGAGGATCATGCCGGTCTCGGTGATTTCCGTGGGTTCGACGCCGGCTTTCAGCTTGATGCCGCCGTTGATGATCAATTCGCTGGCGCCGACATCGATGTAATAGCCGGAGCCGCGGCGCAGGTATTTGCTCGACAAGCCGCTGCCGTCCTCGCCGAAATCCAGCATGAAGCCGGCGGCGGCCAGCCGGGCGTAGAACTCGGCGTCCTCGGCGCGGATCTGGTCGGTGACGGCCTTGTGGGCGAGGGGGGTGAGCGCGTAGGGCAGGGCGGCGACGGTGAGGTCGGCGCGGTCGACATCGATGCCGCGTGCCACCGCCTGCTCGGAATACAGGCCCGCCATGCCGAGTCGGCGCAGGGTTTCGGCGCGCACCACGGTGGTCGCCGAGCGCTGGATCATCGTCACCTCGGCGTCGTGCTCCCACAGATCGTGGCAGATGTCGTGCGCCGAGTTGTTCGAGCCGACCACGATGCAGCGTCGGCCGGCATAGGCTTCGGCGCCGGGGTGCTGGCTGGAATGGTGCTGGGCGCCGCGGAATTTCTCCATGCCGGGGTAGCGCGGCTGGTTCGGCACGCCGGACATGCCGGTGGCCAGCACCAGATGGGTGGGGCGCAGGGTGATCGGCTGGCCATCGCGTTCGGCGGTGACGGTCCAGGTGGCGGTGGCCGGGTCGTAGCCGGCATGCCGGCAGGGGGTGTTGCCCCAGTAGTCCAGCTCCATCACCCGGGTGTACATTTCCAGCCAGTCGCCCAGCTTGTCCTTCGGCGTGTAGATCGGCCAGTGCTGCGGGAACGGCAGATAGGGCATGTGGTCGTACCAGACCGGGTCGTGCAGGCAGAGCGATTTGTAGCGGGCGCGCCAGGCGTCGCCGGGGCGGGCGCGGGCGTCGATCACCAGGGTCGGCACGTCGAGCCGCTTGAGCCGGGCGGCGAGGCCGATGCCGCCCTGGCCGCCGCCGACGATCAGCACATAGGGTTGCGTGGTGGCGCCGATCGCGGCCTGCTCGGCGGCGCGGGCGTCGGCCCAGGTGACGCGGTTTTTGAACGCGCCGTGGGTGACGCCCTGCTCGCGGGTGGGGCCCTGGCGTTCTTCGAAGCCTTTCAACTCGCGCAGCGCGGTGAACAGCGTGTGGCAGCGGCCGCGGCGCAGGCGGAGATGACCGACGCCGCGGCCGGCGGCGGTCTCGAAGCTGAACCAGGCTTGCAGGATCTGGTCGTCCTGCTCGGCCGGGCCGTCGATCTGCCAGGCGGTGGGGGCGGTGTGGGCCAGGGTGTCGCGCAGCATCGCGGCGATGGCGGGCTGGCCCTCGGCGGTGGTGATGTTCCAGGTGAAGGCGACCAGGTCGCGCCAGTAGCAGTCTGCGGTGAACAGCGCGGTGGCGGCGGCGATGTCCTGGCGGGCCAGCGCGTCGCCGAAGCGGGCGAGGAATGCGGTGATCTGCTGGGCGGGGGCGTGCTGGTCCATGGGCTGGGTCTCGTGTCGGTGAGCGGGCAGAGTAGCCCGTGGGCGCGCGGCGGATAAGGCTCCGGTGTATGATGCCGGAAAATTCGGAGATTCGGTAATGGACGCTGACGACTGCCTGCCTGCCCATATCCTGCCCGCCGGGGTGCGGGCACGGCGGCTGACCGGCATCAACGGGCTCGACATGCAGGTGCTGGAGGCCGGCTACCAGCAGGCCGGGCGGCCCTGCGTGGTGCTGCTGCATGGCTTTCCGGAACTCGCCTATAGCTGGCGCAAGGTGATGGGGCCGCTGGCGGCGGCCGGGTACTACGTGGTGGCGCCGGATCAGCGCGGCTATGGCCGGACCACCGGCTGGGACGCCGCGTATGACGGCGATCTGGCCAGCTTCCGGCTGCTCAACCTGGTGCGCGATGTGATGGGGCTGGTGGCGGCGCTGGGCTGTCGGCAGGTGGCCTGCGTGGTCGGGCATGATTTCGGCGCCTCGGTGGCGGCCTGGTGCGCGCTGCTGCGGCCGGATATTTTTCGCGCCGTGACGCTGATGAGCGCGCCGTTCGGCGGTGTGCCGGCGATTCCGCTGGGGGCTGCGCCGGCGGCGGGGGCGGATATTCATGCCGCACTGGCGGCGCTGGAGCGGCCGCGCAAGCATTATCAGTGGTACTACTCGGGGCGCGAGGCCAACGAGGATATGTGGCACCCGCCGCAGGGGCTGCATGATTTCCTGCGCGGCTACTACCACTACAAGAGCGCCGACTGGGCCGGCAATCGGCCGCAGCCGCTGGCCGGCTGGACTGCCGGGGAGTTGGCGAAGTTGCCGACCTATTACGTGATGGACCGCGATCTGGGCATGGCGGCGACGGTGGCGGCGGTGATGCCGGCGGGGGAGTGCGCCTGGCTGACCGAGGCGGAACTGGCGGTGTATGCCGGGGAATATGCCCGCACCGGGTTCCAGGGCGGGCTGCAATGGTATCGCTGCCGGACCGATCGGCGGTTTTTGCCGGAGCTGGAGGTGTTCGGGGGAAGGGCGATCGAGGTTCCGGCCTGCTTCATCGCCGGGGCTGCGGATTGGGGGATTCATCAGTCGCCGGGGGCGCTGGCGCGGATGCAGGACGAGGCCTGCGCGCGGATGCTGATGTGCCATCTGGTGGAGGGCGCCGGGCACTGGGTGCAGCAGGAGCAGCCGGGCGAGGTGGTGCGGTTGCTGCTGGAGTTTCTGCGGCGGGTTTGAGGGAGGGGCAAGGAAGAAGATTCACCACAGAGACACGGAGACACGGAGAAGGAAGCCAGGCAGAAGAAATTTTTTGGCTTCTTCCTGTTTTCTCCGTGTCTCTGTGGTGAATCTACCCTTACTTCCTTGTCCCGCCGCCGCGCGACACGTAGCGGCGTTCGCCGGTGCGGGGGTTGATGAAGACCTCGATGGTCTCGCCGCTGGTGGGGTCGATGAAGCGTTCGGTGGTTGGGCGCCAGTTGGGGCCGGGCTGGCCGGGATGGGTCGGCTGGTAGACGTGGTGCTCGAACAGGATCGCCAGCACCAGCACGGCGCCGACGAAGGCCAACGGGATCGCCGCCTCGACATGCACGAAGCTGGCGGCGACGGCGGCGGCGATCAGCAGCGCGCCGAAGGTGAGCAGGGCGGTGCGCAGCATCGGGCGGTTCAATGCGGCGCCGGGTCCAGCACCACGGCGGTGCCGTAGGCGACGATTTCGCTCATCGTGTTGCCCATCTCGGAGCTGTCGAAGCGCATCATCACCACCGCGTTGGCGCCCATCAGGGCGGCGTTGGCGACCATGCGGTCGGTGGCGTGGCGGCGGGCCTGCTCCAGCAACTCGGTGTATTCCTTGATCTCGCCGCCGATGATGCTGCGCAGCGAGGCCATGATGTTGCCGGCCAGCCCGCGGCTGCGCACCACCACGCCGAAGCACTGGCCGCGCACCTCGCGCACGGTGTGGCCGGCGACGTTCTCGGTGGTGGTGACCAGCATCGCTATGCTCCGTCGTGGCGGCAGAAGGCGAAGTCGCAGCCCTGGTCGGCCTGGGTGACCTGCTCCAGATAGAGTTTCAGGTAGCCGCGATGGCTGCCGGGATGCGGCGGCGGCGGGCTCCAGGCCTGGCGGCGGGCGGCGAGTTCGGCGTCGTCCACCAGCAGGTCGATGCGGCGGCCCTCGGCATCCAGGCGGATGCGGTCGCCGGAGCGGACCAGGGCGAGCGGGCCGCCGATCGCGGCTTCCGGGGCGATGTGCAGCACGATGGTGCCGAACGCGGTGCCGCTCATCCGCGCGTCGCTGATCCGCACCATGTCTTTCACGCCGGCGCGGGCGAGCTTGCGTGGGATCGGGATGTAGCCGGCTTCCGGCATGCCGGGGGCGCCCTTCGGGCCGGCGTTGCGCAGCACCAGGATGTCGTCCTTGGTGACATCGAGGTCGGGGGAGTCGAGCCGGGCGGCCATGTCTTCCAGGCCGTCGAACACCACGGCACGGCCTTCGTATTGCATCAGCGCCGGGGTGGCGGCCGAGCGTTTCAGCAGCGCGCCGGCTGGGGCCAGGTTGCCGCCGAGTACCGCGAGGCCGCCGCCCTCGGCGATTGGGTTCGCGCGGCTGCGGATCACGGTCTGGTTGGGTACGTCTTCGGCCTGGGCGATATAGTCGGCCAGCGTGCCGCCGGTGACGGTGAGGGCGGTGGTGTCGATGAAGGCGGCGATTTCCTTGAGCAGCTTGGGCATCGCGCCGGCCCAGTGGAAATGCTCCATGTAGTGCTCGCCGCTGGGCTTGAGGTCGACCAGCACCGGCACCTGATGGCCGAGGCGGTCGAACTCCGCCATGTCGAGCTCGATGCCGAGGCGGCCGGCGATGGCGACGGCGTGGATCAGCCCGTTGGTGGAGCCGCCGATCGCCTGCAGCACGGTGAGCGCGTTGCGGAAGGCGGCCCTGGTCATGATGTCGGATGGCTTGCGGCCGGATTTGGCCAGCGCCACGGCAGCCGCCCCGGAGGCCTCGGCGGCGCGGATGCGGTCGGCGTGCACGGCCGGGATGGAGGCGGCGCCGGGCAGGCACATGCCGAGCGCTTCGACCATGCAGGCGACCGTGCTGGCGGTGCCCATGACCATGCAGGTGCCTTTGGTCGGCGCCAGGCGGTCGGTCAGGATGTCGGTCTCCGCCTCGTCGATGCGGCCGGCGCGGTAATCGGCCCAGAGGCGGCGGCAATCGGTGCAGGCGCCGAGGATTTCGCCCTTGTGGTGGCCGACCAGCATCGGGCCGGTGGGCAGCACGATGGCCGGCAGGTCGACGCTGGCGATGCCCATCAGTTGGGCGGGCAGGGTCTTGTCGCAACCGCCGATCAGCACCACGGCGTCCATCGGCTGGGCGCGGACCATCTCCTCGGTGTCGAGCGCCATCAGGTTGCGCAGGAACATGCTGGTGGGGTGGGAGAAGCTTTCGTGGATCGAGATGGTGGGGAACGCCATCGGCATGCCGCCGGCCAGCAGCACGCCGCGCTTCACCGCCGCGATCAGGTCGGGCACGTTGCCGTGGCAGGGGTTGAAGTCGCTGAAGGTGTCGGTGATGCCGATGATCGGGCGGTCGAGCGCGGCATCGGTGTAGCCCATCGCCTTGAGGAAGGCGCGGCGCAGGAACAGCGAGAAGCCGGCGTCGCCGTAGGTGGCGAGGCCCTTGCGCAGTCCTGTGGAGGTGGGGCCGGTGGAGGTGGGGCCGGTGGCCATCGGCGGTGTCCTTGTTCGGCGCGTGACAGCAGGTCCGGCGAGGATAGGCGCGCGGCGGCGGGGGCGCCAGGGGACGCCGGACCGGAGGGCTTGCGTGATGGCCGGCTTCGCGCTGTATCGGGGCGGGATCAGCACGGAGAGAGCGCATGTTGCTGCACGGACAGGCCGCCATCGTCACCGGCGGCGCCTCGGGGCTGGGCGGCGCCACGGCGCGGGCGCTGGCGGCGGCGGGGGCCAGGGTGGCGGTGATCGACCTCAACGCGGCGGCGGCGCAGGCGATGGCGGCCAGCATCGGCGGCATCGCGGTCGCCTGCGATGTCGGCGATGCCGAGGCGGCGGAGCGGGCGGTGGCGGCGGCACAGGCGGCGCATGGCCCGGTGCGGGTGCTGGTGAACTGTGCCGGGGTCGGCACGCCGGGGCGCATCGTCGGGCGCGACGGGCCGCTGCCGCTCAGTGCGTTCGAGCGCGTGATCCGGGTCAACCTGATCGGCACCTTCAACATGCTGCGGCTGGCGGCAGCCGGGATGACGGTGGCCGAGCCGCTGGAGGACGGCGAGCGCGGGGTGATCATCAACACCGCCTCGGTGGCGGCGTATGACGGGCAGATCGGCCAGGCGGCCTATGGCAGCTCGAAGGCCGGCGTGGTCGGGCTGACCCTGCCGGCGGCGCGCGAACTGGCGCGGTTCGGGGTGCGGGTGATGACCATCGCGCCGGGGCTGTTCCAGACGCCGATGATGGCGGCCCTGCCGGAGGAGGTGCAGCAGAGCCTCGGCGCCTCGGTGCCGTATCCGTCGCGGCTCGGGCGGCCGGAGGAATATGCCGCCCTGGCGCTGCATATCGTCGCCAACCGGATGCTGAACGGCGAGACCATCCGGCTGGACGGGGCGCTCAGGATGGCGCCGAAATAGCGGGGCTATTGCTCGGCGCCGGTGCAGTAGGCGAGGAAGGTTTCGGTGCGGCGGGTCCAGTCGGCCTGCTGCGCCATTTCGAGGCCGCGCTTACGCAGTTGGGCGCGCAACTCCGGCTCGTGGCGCAGGCGGCGCATCGCGGCCGTGATCTGCTCGACCGACTGGCCATCGACCACCAGGCCGTTCTGGCCGTGCTGCACCGCGTCCGGGCTGCCGCCGTCGCGCCCGGCCAGCACCGGCAGGCCGCAGGCATTGGCTTCCAGGAACACCAGGCCGAAGCCCTCGGTGTCGCCGTTGGCCAGCGCGCGGTTCGGCATCACGAACACGTCGCCGAGGCGGTACATGTCGACCAGATCCTCCTCGGCGACCAGGCCGGCGAAGATCACCCGGCCGGCGATGCCGAGTTCTTCCGCCAGCGCCTCCAGCGTCTCGCGATAGGCGCCGCCGCCGACCACCAGGAAGCGGCTTTCGGCGCCATCCTCGGCCGGCTCGTGGCAGGTCGCGGCGAAGGCGCGGAAGGCGTGGTCGACGCCCTTTTTCTCCAGCAGGCGGCACACCGAGACGAACACGAAGGCGCCCTCCAGCCCGTAGCGGGCCAGCAGATCCGGCCGTTTCGGGCCGGGCGTGAAGCGCTCGTTGGCGACGCCGTTCTCGATCAGCTTGACCTTGCCGGCGGCCGGCTGGCCGAGCAGGTCGCTCACCGCCGCCTCGGTAAAGCGGCTCACCACGACGATGCCCGAGGCGGCTTCCAGAAAGCTGCGGCAGCGCAGTTTGCCGGGGTCGTAGACGTCGCGGGTGGTGATCTCCTCGCCGTGCACATAGACGATCACCCGCACCCGCAGCAGGCGGCGCAGCACGCGGATCAGCCAGCCGCTGGCGAGCAGCTCGCCGAGGCAGATCGCGGCATACCGCTCGCGCCGGTGCAGCAGCGCGACGGTGGCCAGCAGCCGGGCGCGGATGGCGAGGTCGCGGGCGCGCAGGTGCAGGCGGTCCCAGCCGGTGAGGGTGCGGCTGGGCAGCAGGGTGCGCAGCAGCCTGAGGCGGTGCACGGTATAGGCGGCGCGGCGATCATGCTCGCGCCAGCCGATCAGGAAGGTGCCGTCGATATAGTTGATCCGCGAGGCCAGCACGTCCACGCGGGTTCCGGCGGCGCGGGCCATGTTGTCGTAGACCACCGCCGAGCCGCCGCGCACCG
>DATJEA010000534.1:0-5262 GCA_035497095.1 Acetobacteraceae bacterium
CCGAGGCGCTCGGCGTCGATGCCGGCGACACCGAGACGCTGGCGGCACCACTGCGCGCCCGGCTGAAGGGCTTGGGGGTGCGCGCCGGCCGCCACGCGCTGTTCGTGCCGGCGCTGCTGAAACCCCGCCCGATGGCGCTGCGCGCGGCGCTGCTGGTGCTGCACGACGGCGGCGCGCTGCCCACGCTGCCCACCCCCGGCGTCGTCTCGTGGCCGCAGCCGGAGGACTGGCCGGACGGCTTCGCGATCGCGCTCGGCTGGCTGCCGGCCGGCCCGGTGCTGCTGCGGCTGGACGTGGCCGAGCAGGTCACCGCCGAGCTGGACTGGGCCAGCCGCCGCCGCGCGGTACCACTGCCGACCGGCCTCGCCTCCCGCCTGTCGGTGAAGCTGGACCTGCTGCCGGCGGTGCTGCGCCGGCTCGGTTTTCGCATCTTCCCCAGCGCACCGCTGCCCGAGCCGCTGTTCGGCCCGCCGGCACCGGCGATGCTGGCGCCGCTGCGCCGCCACGCCGAGGCGCCCACCCCGCGCCCGGCCCGCGCCGGCGGCCCGTTCGCCGCGCTGGCGGCGTTGCAGCACTAGATGGACCCCGCCACGCCGTTTCAGCGGCTGGACAAATGGCTGTGGTGCGCCCGCTTCCTGCGCGGCCGGGAGGAGTGCGCGAAGCTGGTCGCGGCAGGCAGGCTGCGGCTGAACCGCCAGGCTACCGACAAGCCGCATGCCAAATTGCGCGTCGGCGACATCGTCACCATCGCACTCGGTGCCGATGTGCGGGTGGTGGAGGTGCTGGCGCTGGCCGATCGGCGCGGCCCGGCGCGCGCGGCGCAGATGCTCTACCGGATTATCCCGGACCCGGCCGCTGCAAGCAATGCCGCACTGCACAAGCTCCCTTGCGGTGAGGGTGAATCGGCGGCATACCGCGAAGGCTGAACGTTGCCCGCCAGAGTCCGGACCCAGCTCGGTCCGGTAAGGAGTGAGTGCGATGACCTATGTGGTCACCGAGAACTGCATCAAGTGCAAATACATGGACTGCGTGGAAGTCTGCCCGGTGGACTGCTTCTACGTCGGCGACAACATGCTGGTGATCCACCCGGATGAATGCATCGACTGCGGCGTCTGCGAGCCGGAATGCCCGGCCGAGGCGATCGTGCCGGACAGCGACGACCGCGCCAGCGCCTGGGGCGAGTTGAACCGCACCTACTCCACCCAATGGCCGAACATCACCCGCAAGGGCGACGCGCCGGCCGACGCCGACGAGTGGAAGGACAAGCCGGGCAAGAAGGAATTGTTCTCGCCGGAGCCCGGCAAGCCGTAGCGCTGCCGGCCGCTTCTAACCGTTCAAACAGTGCGGCGCGGCTGTCAGACATGACGCGGCGCCGTTTTTGTGTTACACCCTATCTCGGGTGCGGCAGCAACGCCATCGTGGCCGTTGCGGCACCCGATCCGTTTACGACCTGCGTGTCGGCGGCGCGATGGCGATCCATCGGCGATGGACCGCGCTGGCGGCGTTGGCGATGCGCCGGTTTCACGACGAGGGTGAGCATGAAGACGCCTGCCGCAGCCGTGGCTCCCGCCAAACTTGCCGCCGCCGCCCCCGTGGCGGCGGAAAAGCCGGCGCGTGCCGCCGGCAAGGCCCGCATCGCCAGCGCCGCACCGCCGGAAGCCAGGCCGCCAGCGCGCAAGCCTGCTTCCGGCAAGGCCGCCGCGCCGCCGCCGGCCGCCGCGCCCCGGACGCGGCCGGCCAAAGCCGCCAAGACGCCGGCCCCCGTTGCGGAGCAGCCGGCTGCCGTTTCGCCCGCGATCAGCAAACCGATCGCCCCGCCCTCGCGGCTACCCAAGCCGGCCGCCAAACCGATTGAGGTCCAGACATTGCAGTCAAACACCGCCACGACCGTTCGCGCCGAGCCGATTGAAACCGCCGGACTCGTCACCCATGCCGCCCCGGCGCCGGCTGCTTCTCCCGCGCCGGTAGCACCGCCCGCCGCCCGGCCGATCGAGCCGCGCCCCTCGGTGCCGCAAGGCCCCAACGGCCGCCCGGCGCCGATTTCACGCGCCTCCAACAAGGACGAGACCTTCTCGGAAGGCGATTACGTGGTCTACCCCACCCATGGCGTCGGCCGGGTGGAGAAGATCGCCAGCGAGGACATCGCCGGCCACACGCTGCAACTGATCCACATCACCTTCGAGGAAAACCGCATGACGCTGCGGGTGCCGGTGTCCAAGGCACGCAGCGCCGGGCTGCGCCGGCTGTCGACGCGCAAGATGTTCGACGATGCGCTGGCGGTGCTGAAGGGCCGCGCCCGCATCAAGCGCACCATGTGGTCGCGCCGGGCACAGGAATACGAGGCCAAGATCAACTCCGGCGACCCGGTGGCGATCGCCGAGGTGGTGCGCGACCTGCACCGCAATGCCGGCCAGCCGGACCAGAGCTTCAGCGAGCGCCAGATCTACGAAGCCGCGATGGATCGCCTGGCCGCCGAACTCGGCGCCCTCGACCTCACCGACAAGGGCGCGGCGATGACCAAGCTGGCCGGCCTGCTGAAGCCGGCCTGATCGGCGCGACTGCGTACGAAAACAATGATACGGCTCCCCGGTGGCCTGCGAGGCAGGTGCCGGGGGATCGCCGGGCAGGGACGGTCGGCCGGCCTTGACTGTAACCGGCGAATGGCGAAGCGCACGCCGCCGCATACACTTCTTTACGGAGAGTTTCCCGAAAATTCAGTAGTCTAGGTGGCGTGGACAGGTCCCGAAAAGAACCGCCGTCGCCGCCGCGTGGTATCCGACCACAGGCCGCCGCCGCGTGGGCACGGCTCCCTTACACGCTGCCCGGAGTCGGCTACACGAAGACGTGAACGGCAGCCAGCCGACCGGCCCGATTGTCGACACAGATGCAACCCACTTAGAGATCATGGATCAAATCAGCCGTACTTCCGTCGCGCCCGACCGGCTCCTGAATAATCTGCGTCAGGCCATCGCCTCCGGCCGCATCGCACCAGGCACCAGGCTCGATGAAGCAGTGCTCGAGGTGGAGTACGGCCCAGCCGGCATGGCGCCGGAGGAGTGCCTGGCGGTTCTCGAGGCGCGTGGTCTGGGGGTGCGCGAGCCGCGCCGCGTCTGGCGTGTGCGCGCGCACGATGCAGCCGAAATCCGCCAACTCTACGCGGTCCGGGCCTTGCTGGAACGCCAGGCGGTGGCCGGTCTCGCCGAGGCCGGTGCCGATATCGAGCGGCTGGTGGCCGACCTCACCGCGATCAACGCGACGATGACGAAGAAACGCGCCGCTGGCGACGCCGAAGCCTATCTGAAGGGCAATGAGCGCTTCCACGCCACCATCCTGCGCTACGCACCCAACGAACCGCTGCGCCTGACCAGCGCATTGCTGACCGACATGGCCGCGCCGTTGCGGCTAGCCCGCCTGCGGAAGGACCTCGCCGCCAGCACCGCGGTCGAAGAGCACGGCGCGATCATCGAGATGCTCGGCGCCGGCGAGGTGGATGCGGCGGCCGACGCCATGCAGGATCATATCCTCGGCAACGCCGATGCGGCGGTGGCGGCGGCCGCCTGAGCACGGTCGCCTTCCGGTCAGCGGACAGGCAGGCAGCTTTCCACCATGCCGCGATTGCCCGCCAGATCGTGTTTTCGCAGCCGTTTTTCGCAAAAAGCCGCTGCCTCCCGGCGCCCATCGTCCTATCCTGTCACGGTTCCCTTTGACCCTGGAGACCGCTGATGGATGCGCCGACCCTGCTCAATGCCGCGCCCGCCGTGCTGGAGGCGCTGTGCAGCGCTGTCGGCGCCGAGTGCATCGCCTCCGGCGCCGAGATGCAGCCGAAGCATTTCGCCGACCATGTCGTCGCCCAGCGCGACGGCGAGCGCCCGCTGGCGGTGGCCTACC
Source organism: Acetobacteraceae bacterium (assembly GCA_035497095.1). Lineage (GTDB taxonomy): Bacteria > Pseudomonadota > Alphaproteobacteria > Acetobacterales > Acetobacteraceae > 70-18. Next base: position 3,889 of record DATJEA010000534.1, read on the forward strand.
CGCGCAGCACCGCGGATGTCTCGGCGATCCTGCGGGTCTGCCACAGCCATGACATCGCCGTGGTGCCACAGGGCGGGCTGACCGGGCTGGCCGGCGGCGCCACCCCGCTCGATGGCTGCGTCGCGCTGTCGCTGTCGCGCATGCGGGCGATCGAGGAGGTGGATGCGGCGGCGGCCACCATGACGGTGCAGGCCGGGGTGCCGCTGCAGGTGATCCAGGAGGCGGCGGACGCGGCCGGGTTGCTGTTTCCGCTCGATATCGGCAGCCGCGGCTCCTGCCTGATCGGCGGCAACATCTCCACCAACGCCGGCGGCAACCGGGTGCTGCGCTACGGCATGGCCCGCGAACTGGTGCTCGGCATCGAGGTGGTGCTGGCCGACGGCACGGTGATGACCAGCCTCAATAAGATGCTGAAAAACAACGCCGGCTACGACCTCAAGCACTTGTTCATCGGCGCCGAGGGCTCGCTCGGCGTGATCACCCGCCTGGTGCTGCGCCTGTTCCCGCGGCCGGACAGCGTCTGCACCGCGGTGCTGGCGCTGCCGGACTATGCCGCGGTACTGGAACTGCTGGCCCGCGCCCGGCGCAATCTGGGCGGCACGCTGGCGGGGTTCGAGGTGATCTGGCCGGAATTCTACCAGCTCGCCACCACCGAACACGGCTGCCGCCCGCCAGTGCCGCGCGGCCACGGCATCTACGTGCTGATGGAGAGCCTCGGCACCGACCAGCAGCGCGACACGGTGCAGTTCCAGGACATGATCGAGGGCGCGCTGGAAGACGGCGTGGTGGAGGATGCCGCCATCGCCCAGTCGCTGCGCGAAAGCCGCGACATGTGGGGGCTGCGCGACTCGGTCGTTCAGTTCCGCCAGACCTTCCACCCGCATGTCGGCTTCGATGTCAGCGTGCCGATCGCCCACATGCAGGAGTTCGTCACCGACTGCCTGGCGCATCTGCGCGCCGCCGATCCCGAGGCGCGCACCTTGTGGTTCGGCCACATCGCCGACAGCAACATCCATATCTGCTACCAGCAGAAGCCAGGCGGCCTCAGCAAGAAGCAGGTGGACGAGATCGTCTATGCCCGCGTCCGCGCCTTCGCCGGCTCGGTCTCGGCCGAGCACGGCATCGGGCTGCTGAAGAAGCCGTACCTGCCCTATTCGCGCACGCCGGTGGAACTGGACATCATGCGGCGGGTGAAGGCGGCGCTGGACCCGACCGGCATTCTCAACCCCGGCAAGATTTTCTAACCGGGCGAGACCCGGCACCACGATGAAAGTTGAAGGAAGGCTCCTGTCGCGCTGCGTGTTGATGCCCGGCGGAGAGAGGCAAGCAAGGTCTTCTTTTTGTGAACAAAAAGAAGCAAAAAAACTTCATGAC
>DATJEA010000535.1:0-1667 GCA_035497095.1 Acetobacteraceae bacterium
GGCCGGCATACATCACCGCCACCCGGTCGCAGAAATGCGAGACCAGCGGCAGGTCGTGGCTGATCAGGATCAGCGCCATGCCGCGCCGGCTGACCAGGTCCTCCAGCAGGCGCAGGATTTCCGCCTGCACGGTGGCGTCCAGCGCGCTGGTCGGCTCGTCGGCGATCAGCACCTCGGGGTCGGGCGCCAGCATCATGGCGATCATCACCCGCTGGCCCATGCCGCCGGAGAGCTGGTGCGGGTAGGCGCTGGCGACGCGCTTGGGGTCGCGGATCTGCACCTGGGTCAGCAGGTCCAGGGCGGCCTGCATCGCCTCGCGCCTGCCGCGGCTCTGGCCTTTCGGGCGGTGCATGCGCCAGGCCTCGGCGATCTGCTGGCCGGCGGTCATCACCGGGTTCAGCGAGTATTTCGGGTCCTGCATGATCAGCCCGGCGCGGCGGCCACGGATCGCGCGCATCTGCTTTTCGCTGGCGCGCTGCACGTCGATGCCGTCGAAGCTGAGTTCGTCGGCGGTGACCCGCGCGTTATGCGGCAGCAGGCGCAGGATGGAGCGCGCGGTGAGCGATTTGCCAGAGCCGCTTTCGCCGACGATGCCGAGCTTCTCGGTGCCGATCCGCATGGAGACATCGCGCACCGCGACGCTCTCGCCCTGCGCGGTCGGGAAGGCGATGTGCAGGTTGCGGATCACGACGTCCATGGGGCGATCCGCATTATTCTTGCTTCGGGTCGAGCACGTCGCGCAGCCCGTCGCCCAGCAGGTTGAAGGCCAGCGAGGCGAAGAAGATTGCCACGCCCGGCACCAGCGGCACCCACCACTGGGTGAGGATGAAGCGCCGCGCGGTGGCGATCATCGCCCCCCATTCCGGGCTCGGCGGTCTCGCGCCCATGCCGAGGAAGCCGAGCGCGGCCACGGTGAGGATGATCGAACTCATGTCGAGCGTGAGGCGGATCACCACGCTCGGCAGGCAGAGCGGTGCGACATGGCGCAGGATGATCCGCCAGGAGGAGGCGCCGGTCAGCCGGATTGCGGCGATATAGTCGGTGTTACGGAAGATCAGCGTCTCGGCCCGCGCCAGCCGCGCATAGGGCGGCCAGGCAGTGAGCGCGATGGCGGCGATCGCGCTGGTGATGCCGGGCTGGATGGCGGCGACGAAGGCCAGCGCCAGGATCAGCCGCGGGAAGGCCAGGAACACGTCGGTCACCCGCATCAGCGCGCGGTCGGCGATGCCGCCGAAATAGCCGGCGATGATGCCGATCACCAGCCCGACCGGCGCCACCAGCGCCACCACGGCGACCACCATGCCGAGCGTAATCCGCCCGCCGTAGAGCACGCGGGACAGCACGTCGCGGCCAAGCTCGTCGGTGCCGAACCAGTGCGCCCAGGAGGATTCCGCCAGCCGGTTGGCGAGATCCTGCGCCGCCGGGTCGTACGGCGCGATCAAGGGAGCCGCCATGGCGAGCGCGATCAGGATGACCAGCGTGCACAGCCCCCACATCGCCAGCGGGTTGCGGCGAAACTCCAGCCACAGCCGGTAGCGGCGGCCCCAGGTGGCCTGCTTGCGCGAGGCCGGGTTCTCGCTCAGCAGCCAGTCGCGGCGGGACATCGATGCAGCTTGCGCGCTCATGTCATAACACCCTCGGGTCGAGCAGCCGGTAGGCCAGATCGG
>DATJEA010000536.1:0-6371 GCA_035497095.1 Acetobacteraceae bacterium
CCTGGTAGCTCAGCGTCTCGTAGCGCTGCGCGCTTGGATCCTTCTTGGGGTCGGCGGTGTAGACGCCGTCGACGCTGGTGCCCTTGAACAGGGCGTCGCAGCCCATCTCGGCCGCGCGCAGGGCGGCGGCGGTGTCGGTGGTGAAGAATGGGTTGCCGGTGCCGGCGGCGAAGATCACCACCCTGCCCTTCTCCATATGCCGCTCGGCGCGCCGGCGGATATACGGCTCGCAGACGCTGGCCATCGGGATCGCCGACTGCACCCGGGTGGCCACGCCGCATTGCTCCAGCGCGTTCTGCATCGCCAGCGCGTTCATCACGGTTGCCAGCATGCCGATATAATCGGCCTGCGCGCGATCCATGCCGGTCGCCGCTGCCGAGACGCCGCGGAAGATGTTGCCGCCGCCGATCACCAGGCAGACCTCGGCGCCCATCGCCACCACATCGCCGATATCGGCGGCGATCCGCCCGACCGTCTCGGTATCCAGCCCGTACTCGCGCGGCCCCATCAGGGCCTCGCCGGAGACTTTCAGCAGCACACGCTTATAGGCAAGATTCTGGCTCATCGGGTCCCGATGTTGCATGCGGCCACCGCATGGCGGCCTAACGGAAGGAAAGCCGGGCGAAAGGCAAGACGGGCGAAAAAAGAAGCGGGCGGAACCGTATAGGCCCCGCCCGCCCCGAACAAGTGCAAGAGGCGGCGCCGGACGTCAGCCGGCGCCGGCGACCGCGGCCACTTCGGCGGCGAAGTCACCCGCCTCCTTGGCGATGCCCTCGCCGAGCTGGAAGCGGGCGAAGCCTGCCAGCCTGGCGCCGGCCTTCTCCACCACCGCCTTCACCCGGCTCTCGCCGTCATGCACCCAGACCTGCTCCAGCAGCACCACTTCCTCGTAGTATTTGCGGATGCGGCCCTCGACCATCTTCTCGATGATCGCCTCGGGCTTGCCGGAAACCCGCGCCTGCTCGGACAGCACCGCCTTCTCGCGCTCCAGCGCCGCCGGGTCGACGGCGCTGACATCCAGCGCCTCCGGCTTGGTGGCGGCGACATGCATGCCGACCTGGCGACCCAGCGTCTCCAGCGCGGCCTGCTCGCTGGCGCCCTCCACGGCGACCAGCACGCCGATCTTGCCGAGCCCCGGCTTCAGCGACTGGTGCACGTAGCTGGCCACCGCACCCTGCTGCACGTGCAGCACGGCGGCACGGCGCAGCGCCATGTTCTCGCCGATGGTGGCGATCAGGTGGGTCAGTTCCTCGGCCACGTTCCGATCGGTGCCGGGATAGGGCGCCGCCTTGATGGCGTCCAGATCCTGGCCGACATCGAGCGCCACCTTGGCCACCTGCAGCACGAAAGCCTGGAACGCCTCGTTGCGGGCGACGAAATCGGTCTCGGCGTTCACCTCCACCATCGCGCCGCGCGTGGCGGTGGTCACCACGCCGACCAGCCCCTCGGCGGCGACGCGGCCGGACTTCTTGGCGGCGGTCGACAGGCCCTTCTTGCGCAGCCAGTCGATCGCGTCGTCCATCACGCCGTCGGTCTCAACGAGCGCCTTCTTGCAGTCGGAAATGCCGGCGCCGGTACGCTCGCGCAGGCTTTTCACCAGTGCCGGAGTTACCTCGGCCATGGGATATTCTCCTTATCTGTCTCGCGTTCAGGCCGCCGGCGGCGCGGCCGGGGCGGCTTCGGGCAGCACCTCGGGCAGCGCCTCGATCGGCAGGTCCGAGGCCTCGCCGATGTCGCGGCCGCTGGCCACCATCTCGGCGCTGATGCCGTCCAGCACGGCGCCGGCGATCAGGTCGCAATACAGCGTGATGGCGCGGATCGCGTCGTCGTTGCCGGGGATCGGGAAGGTCACACCGTTGGGGTCGGAGTTGCTGTCCAGGATGGCGATCACCGGGATGCCCAGCTTGTTCGCCTCCTCGACCGCCAGCTTCTCCTTGTTGGTGTCGATGATGAACAGGATGTCCGGCAGGCCGCCCATCTCCTTGATGCCGCCCAGCGCCCGCTCCAGCTTCTCGCGGTCCCGCGTGATGTCCAGCACCTCTTTCTTGGTCAGGCCCTGGGTGTCGCCGCTCAGCATCTCGTCGATCTGGCGCAGCCGCTTGATGCTGCCGGTGATGGTCTTCCAGTTGGTCAGCATACCGCCGAGCCAGCGGTGGTTGACGTAATACTGGCCGCAGCGATTGGCTGCATCCGCCACGTATTCCGCCGCCGCCCGCTTGGTGCCGACGAACAGCACGCGCCCGCCGGCGGCGGTCACGTCGCGCACCGCCTTCAGCGCGCGGTCCAGCATCGGCACGGTCTGCTGCAGGTCGAGGATGTGCACCTGGTTGCGGATGCCGAAGATGTACGGCTTCATCCGCGGGTTCCAGCGCCTTGTATGGTGGCCAAAATGCACGCCGGCTTCCAGCAGCTGGCGCAAGGTGAAATCGGGCATCGCCATCGGCGTGCTCCTTTCCGTCGTCCGGTTGAACCTCCGCGGGGCCATCGCCAAGCGGCACCGGCTTCGGGCCCGAGATCGGACCGGAAAGGCGCCCCGCGTGTGAATTACCGCCGGCCCATGCCGGCAGCCTGCGCGATATGGCCCAGCTTGCGCCCGAACGCAAGACCGGCGCCCACCGGCGTGCGGCTGGCTCGCGCGAGCCGCACGCAACGCACGAGAATTTGGCTTGAACTCTGTGGCATTAACGGTCATTTAACGCGCGAGGCCGACATTCTGAACCGATATCGCAAATTGCCATAATGTATCACGATATTTCACGAACGGCACCGGAGTCCTGGGCCGTCACAGGGATTGGATCATGAGCGTTTCACTGCGCAGTATGCTCGCCACGGTATCACTCGCAACGGTGCTGGCCGGTTTTGTCGCGGCCCCGATGCGCCCGGCCGCAGCGGCGGCCTAGTCGGCCACCGAAATCCTGCAGACCTTCAACGCTGTGGTCGCCGGCAACTTCGCGTTGCGGTCCGATGTGGCCGGGCCGGTGGTGGTCGGCGGCAATCTGACCGGCGGCCAGGGCGATTTCTACGGCAAGCATCTGCCGGCGGCCGGCTCCACCTTCGCCGGCTACAGCACGCTCGCGGTCTACGGCAATGTCGACAATGCCCGCTACAACGTGAATACCGGTTCGGTGCATGTCGCCGGCCACGCCATCGGCAGCGTCTCGATCGGCAACAGGGTGAATTACGGCGCGGTGCTGCCGTACAGCTTCGACAATATCTGGTCCACCCTCACCGCCGCGTCGACCGGCCTGAGCCGGCTTGCCCCGGCGACCCAGGCCCCCCTGCCGGCCGCCGGCACCAACGGCGCCACGCTGAACGCGGTGCTCGGCTCGGTGCCCGGGCAGAGCAATGTCGCGGTGATCAACGTCACCGCCAAGCAGCTCGAATCGTATCCGGACGTCAAGGTCAACCTCAACGGCGCCACCACCGTCATCGTCAACGTCACCGGCAGCAGCTTCACCGGCCGCCCGAACATCCATAACAACCAGAACGGCTTCATGTACAACGTGATCTGGAACTTCGTGGACGCGACGGCGATCGATTTCGGCGGCACCGGCTGGGCCGGCACGGTGCTGGCGCCGAACGCATTGGTGACCACCGGCAACCCGATCGACGGCACGCTGATCGCCAAGGGCTTCGACGGCACGAGCGAGTTGCACTGGACACCGACGCGGACCGATCTCGCCTTCCTGTCCCCGCCCCCCTCGGGCGGCGGCGGGAACGTCAGCATCGACGTACCGGAGCCGGACAGCCTGGCGCTGCTGCTGGCCGGACTCGGCGGGCTGGCGCTGGTCATGCGTCACCGGAAGGGCGCCTGAGAAATTCAGCCGGCAGCCCGCTGAAGCCTCAGATATCCTCCACCCGCTCCACCCCGGCCACCAGCTTCAGCGCCTGGGAGAGCCGGGGTGTCACGTTGAACTTGCCGGGCAGCGCGATCTCCACCTGCTGTGCCTGATCCAGCCGCGGCACCAGCACCACCTGCCCGCTGCCCCTGCCCTCGCGCTCCAGCAGCGCCCGGATATGCGCCACCGCTTCGGTCTGTTGCAGCCATATCCGCATGCCGGTGCCGGCGCGCGCGGCGGCCTGCTCCAGTGACGCCACGTCCACCGCCGTCACCCGCAGGCTCTCGCCCTCCAGCCGCAGATCGGCGGTCACCAGCACCGCGCTGCCGGCCCGCAATAGCTCGCGCGATTTGCTCAGCACCTCGCTGAAGAACGTCACCTCATAGCTGCCGCCGGCATCGGATAGCCGCACCCAGGCCATCCGGCTGCCGGTGCGGGTGATGCGCTCCTTGGCGTTCACCACCGTGCCGGCCAGCTTGACCCGCGCGGCACCAGCCTGGGCGGTCGCCTCCAACTGGGTGCTGGGGATCACCGCGAGCCGGGTCAGCACCTGGCGATAGGCGTCCAGCGGATGCGCGGTCAGATGAAAACCCACCGCTTCGGCCTCGAAGCCCAGCCGGTCCAGCGGGTCCCAGTCAGGAATATCGGACAGACGCAGCGGCTCCGGCCGGTTGCCGCCGGCGAACAGCCCGATCTGGCCGCTCTGCTTCTCCTCGGCACCGGCATGGGCGCGGCGCAGCACCGCTTCGGCGGCGCTGAACATGCGGGCGCGGTTATTGTCCAGGCTGTCGAACGCGCCGGCCCGCGCCAGGCTCTCCAACTGCATCTTGTTCAGCTGCCTGGGGTCGATCCGCGCGGCCAGATCGGCCAGGTCCTCGAACGGCGCGTGGCCCCTGGTCTGCTCCAGCGTGCGCATCGCCGCCATGCCGACCCGCTTCACCGCCGCCAGCGCGTAGCGGATGCACAGCTTGCCGTCCGCGTCATGCTCAAGCGTGAAATCGGCGCCGGAGCGGTTGATGTCGGGCGGCAGCACCCGGATCGCCAGCCGGCTGGCCTCCTGGCGCAGCGCCGCCAGCTTGTCGGTGTTGTTCATCGCCAGACTCATGCAGGCGGCGAGGAATGCCTCCGGATGGTTGGCCTTCATCCAGGCGGTCTGGTAGGCGACCAGCGCATACGGCGCCGAGTGGCATTTGTTGAAGCCGTAATCGGCGAACTTGGCCATCAGGTCGAACACCTCGCTGGCCTTGTCCGGGTCGATACCGCGCGCCACCGCGCCGTCGCAGAAAATCTTGCGCTGGGCGTCCATCTCGGCGCGGATCTTCTTGCCCATGGCGCGGCGCAGCAGGTCGGCGGCGCCCAGACTGTAGCCGGCCATGGTCTGGGCGATCTGCATCACCTGTTCCTGGTAGACCATGATGCCGTAGGTCTCGGCCAGGATATCGTGGATCGAGGCGTGCGGCGCCTCCCAGGCCTCGCCGTGCTTGCGCTGGCAATAGGCCGGGATGTTGGCCATCGGCCCCGGCCGATACAGCGCCACCGCGGCCACCAGGTCCTCGAAGCGGTCCGGGCGCATCTGCTTGAGCACGTCGCGCATGCCCTGGCCTTCGAACTGGAACACCCCGGCGGCGTCGCCGCGTTGCAGCATCTCGTAAGTCTTGGGGTCGTCGAGCGGCAGCGTGGCGAGGTCGACGGCAATCTTCTCCCGCTTCAGCAACTGCACCGCGCGTTGCAGGATGGTCAGCGTGGTCAGGCCGAGGAAGTCGAACTTCACCAGCCCGGCCTGCTCGACGTATTTCATCGAATACTGGGTGACCAGGATGTCCGATTTCGGGTCGCGATACATCGGCACCAGTTCGGTGAGCGTGCGGTTGCCGATCACCAGCCCGGCGGCATGCGTGCTGGCATGGCGATACAGCCCCTCCAACTGCAAGGCGATCTCCATCAGCCGGCCGAGCGCCTCGTCCTCCACCCGCATCGCCTGCAGCTTCGGCTCGCCGTCGATCGCCTGTTGCAGGGTCACCGGCTTGGCCGGGTTGTTCGGGATCAGTTCGGCGACCTTGTTCACCTGCCCGTATGGCAGCCCCAGCACCCGCCCGACGTCGCGCACCGCGGCGCGCGCCTGCAACTTGCCGAAGGTGATGATCTGCGCCACCCGATCGGCGCCGTATTCGTGGCGGACGTATTCGATCACCTCGTCGCGGCGATCCTGGCAGAAATCGATGTCGAAATCCGGCATCGACACCCGCTCGGGGTTCAGGAACCGCTCGAACAGCAGGTTGAAGCGCAGCGGGTCGATATCGGTGATCGTGAGCGCCCAGGCAGTGACCGACCCGGCACCGGAGCCGCGCCCCGGCCCCACCGGAATGCCATGCGCCTTGGCCCATTGGATGAAATCGGCGACGATCAGGAAGTAGCCGGGAAAGCCCATCTTGGCGATCACGTCGAGTTCGAATGCCATCCGCGCGCGATAGGTCTCGCGCTTCGCCTGGTCGGCGCCGGCGGCGTCCATCCGCCGCTCCAGCCCCTCGGCGG
>DATJEA010000537.1:0-8904 GCA_035497095.1 Acetobacteraceae bacterium
CGAAATCCCCGGCACGTCCTGCGCCAGCAGCAGCCAGCGCTCCAGGCTGGCAGTGTCGATCGGCCGCACATCCTTCAGATGATCGAGAAAACGCAGCACCTGCACGCCGGCCGGGCCGATATTGCCGTTCAAACCCGCTGACCGGCATTTCCATGAAATAGTTGCCGATCGGTGATTTTTTCAGTAATCCCGATATTCCGCAAACAAACCGTCCCCCGCATGTCGCGTAGACGTTCCCGCCGCCGGCGCCAGAACAGCATCCGGCAGCAATCCGCCGACCGCTCCGCCCAACCAGGCAATCACCCCGGATTCGCACCCATCAGGCGCCGGCACCCGGGCCGACCCCGCTCCGGCAGGCCGCCGCCAATCGATGTCACCGCGGCGGCATCGCCAGGCCGCCCTAGCGCAGCGTCGCGCGCAGATATTGCGGCATCAGCGGCGGCGTCGCGCCCAGCACCTTGGCGGCATAGAGCGGCCAGGCCGGATCGGCCAGCACCGCGCGGGCCAGCAACACCAGGTCGGCGCGGCCATTGGCAATGATCTCCTCGGCATGTTCGGGCGCGGTGATCAGCCCGACCGCACCGGTGGCAATCCCGGCCTCGCGCTTGATCGCCTCGGCGAACGGCACCTGGTAGCCCGGATGCAGCGACGGAATCTGCTGCTTCGGCGAATTGGCGCCCGACGAGGCGTCGATCAGGTCCACCTTGCCGGTCGCCTTCAGCATCCGCGCCACCTGCACCGTGTCGGCGATGGTGAGTCCGCCCTCCACCCAGTCGGTGGCCGAGACGCGCACGAACAGCGGCAACTCGTCCGGCCATTCGCCGCGCACCGCGTCGACCACCTCCAGCAGCGCCCGGCTCCGCCCGGCCAGGTCGCCGCCGTACTGGTCGTTGCGCTGATTGGACAGCGGCGACAGGAAGGAATGCAGCAGATAGCCATGCGCGGCATGGATCTCGATCACCTTGAACCCGGCCTCGCGCGCCATCCGCGCGGTGGCGGCAAACTGGCCGACGATCTCGCCGATCCCGGCCACGCTCAGCGCCCGCGGCGTGGTGTAGCCGTCGCCGTACGGAATCGCCGACGGGCCGAGCGGCTGCCAGCCGCCAGCCTCGATGGGGATCGGCTTGCCGCCGCGCCACGGCACCTCGGTGCTCGCCTTGCGCCCGGCATGGGCGATCTGCAACGCCGGCACCGCGCCGCCCATGGCGATGATGCTGGCAACGCGCGACAGCAGATGCTGATGCGCCGGGTTCCACAGCCCGAGGCAATGCGGCGTGATCCGCCCGACCGCCGAGACATGCGTCGCCTCGGTCATCACGATGCCGGCGCCGCCCATCGCGCGGGCGCCGAGATGCTGGATATGCCAGTCGTCGCCGAGGCCATCAATGGCGCTGTACTGGCACATCGGCGCGATGGCGATGCGGTTGCGGGCAGTCACCGAGCGGAAGCTGATCGGCTCGAACAGATGTGGATTGGCCATGGAATTCCCGGACACTGACGCATGAAACTGATGTTCGAGAATTTACGAACTATGGAACTGCTGTCAATCACCGGCTATCATGCGCCATGCGCCGGTTTTTTCACCCTGACGCCAGCAGCCTCGACCTGCCGCGCGTGCTGCACGCGCTGTCCGACCCGGTGCGGCTGGAGATGGTGCGCCGCATCGCCGCCGCCGGCGAGCTGACCTGCGGCGCGCTCGGCGAGGCTCGGCCGAAATCCAGCATGTCGCACCATTTCCGCACCCTGCGCGAGGCCGGGGTGATCCGCACCCGCGTCGCCGGCGCCGTGCATCTGAACGCGCTGCGCGGCGACGATCTGGAGGCCCGGTTCCCCGGCCTGCTGGCGGTGGTGCTGGAAAAGTCGTAGGCGGCCGCGGCTCAGCGATAAGAGCCGTGGTGCCAGCGATCGCCGTGATAGCCGCGGCCAGGGAGGATGACGCAGGCCGAGAGCGTCACCAGGGCAAAGGCCAGACACAGCCAGCGGATCGGTTTCATGAAGTTCTCCTGTGCGCCAGCATCGGCCGCAGCATGTGGCAACACTGTGGATCGCGGCCTACAACCGCCCGCCGCTCACGCAACGGTGACCGGCCGACCGCGACGCACACGCCTCGCGCACCAGCGCCGCCACCGCCTCGAACGCCGTCAGATCGTGCCAGCGCACCGCCTCCGGCACCTCGCGGATCACCAACCGCCCGCCGGAAGCATGGATCGCGCCGTCGATCATCAGGTTGTCGGCCATGCCGGGAAAATCCTCGATCGTCATCGCCTCGGCCGGCCAGCTCGCCAGGAAGGCGCGGGTGCGGTCGGCGAACCGGGCGCCGCTGTTGCTCCAGCCGAACACCGGCCGGCCGAGTGCGCGCATATAGCCGAGTTCGAACACCGTGCCGGGATCGGCGCTGGGGCCGCGGAACGGCGTGAGATTGGCGATCAGCGCGGCGCAGCCGGCGATATGCGCCTCGTTGCGCCGGGCGATGCGCAACGCCTCCGGCAGCCCGGCCCAGTCCGCCGGGTCGCCGCCGGCAAGCGCATCCAGCGGCGAGACGCCGCGCAACCCGTGGCGGGCGCAGATCGCTTTCAGCAGGGCGGCGCGGCCGAGCGGGTCGGGCAGGAACACGTCGGGGCCGGCCAGATAGACCGCGACCTGGGGCGCGGTCATCCGTCGTGCAGTTGCAGCAGCAGGTCGAGCGCCTGCGCGGTGCGCTCCAGCTCGCGCTCGCTGCCCTGGGCGGCGGCGCGGGCGGCGGCGAGGTCGGCGGCGCGGGCGGCGGCCATGATGCTGCGCATCCGCGTGTCGATCGCCTGCAAGCCGTAATTGCCGGCCATCCCGGCCATGGCATGGGCGCTGGCCTCCACCGCCTCGGCGGCATCGCCGCGCAGCGCCGCGCGCAGGCTCGCCATATGCTGCTGCAAATCGCCGATGCACTGCGTCGCGAGATCGGTGAACACCCCGTCCGGCAGGCCCTCGCGCAGCGCCTCCAGCCGGCTCGCATCGACCAGCAGCGCGGCGCGCGGCGGCGGCGGCGGCACGGGCGGCGCGGCGCTCGGCATCGCCGTCAGGCGTTCGGCCGCCAGCGCCTCGGCCAGCGCCGCCGCATCCACCGGCTTGCCGAGCATGCCCTGCATCCCGGCGGCGAGGCAGCGGTCGCGATCCTCGGCCGAACTGGTCGCGGTCAGCGCGAAAATCGGCAGCCGGCCGGCCGGGCCGGGCAGGCCGCGGATCGCGCGCGCCACCTCGAAGCCGCTCATGCCGGGCATCATCAGGTCGGTGAACACCACGTCGTAGGGGGCCTGCGCGACCCAGCGCAGCGCCTCCTCCCCCGACGAGGCGAGGTCGACATGATGGCCGTCGCGCCGCAGCCTGGTGGCGATCACCAGCTGGTTGACCAGCAGATCCTCGACCAGCAGCACCATCGCCCGGCGACGGCGGCGGCGCGATGGCGCGGCGGCGGCCGGCTGGACAACGCGCGCCGGCGGGCCGGAGCAAGCAGCCCGCAACGGCACGGTCAGCCAGAATTCATTGCCGCCGCCGGCGCCGGCGGCCAGGCCGACCTCGCCGCCCATGGCGCGCGCCAGCCGCTCGCAGATCACCAGGCCGAGGCCGGCGCCGGTCGAGCCGTCGTCGTCCGGCCGCTCGGCGCCGGCCAGCCGGGTGAATGGCTGGAACAGCAGCGCCGCCTGCGCCGGCGGCACGCGCGGGCCACGATCGGCCACCGCCAGCCGCAGCATCGGCGCGCCGAGATCGAGCCGCGAGGCGCGCAGCAGAATCTCGCCGGGGCTGGAATACTTCACCGCGTTGGAAACGAAATTGGCCAGCACCTGGCGGATCCGGCCGCTGTCGCCATGCAGCCGCTCCGGCAGCGCCGGGGCGATCTCGATCGCCAGCCGCATGCCGTGTTCGGCGGCGCGCGAGGCGAAGCTGTCGGCCACGCCGTGCAGCAGCGCCGGCAACGCATAGTCGGTCGAGCGCAGCGTGAGCCGCCCGGCATCGAGCTGCGCCATGTCGAGAATGTCGCACATCAATTCGCTCATCGTGTCGGCCGCCGCGCGAGCCTGTTGCAACACGGCAGCGTCGCCCGCTGCGTGGGTGCGCTCCAGCCTGTGCAGGCACTCCAGCACGGTGTCGAGCGGGGTGGCGACCTCGTGGCAGACCATAGCGACGAACTGCGCCTTCTGCTCCACCACGGCGGCGGCGGCGGCGGCGATCTCGCGCTGCGCCGCCTCGGCGCGGCGGCGCGCGGTGATATCGGTATAGAGCGTCACCGTGCCGCCATTCGGCAGCGGATTGCGCCGCAGCTCGATCACCCGCCCGTCCGGCCGCACCCGCTCGTTGACCACATGCCGGCGAACCGCGCTGACATTGGCGATCCGGCGCGCCACCTCGGCATCGGGATCGGCCAGGCCGTCGGGGAACTCGCCGGCCACCGCCTGGGCGCGGACCATGTCGGCCATCGTGGTGCCGACTTTCAGCATCGCGCGCGGCACGCCGGTCAGCTCCGGGAAGCGGTCGTTCCACTGCACCAGCCGGGCTTCGCCGTCCAGCATCATCACGCCGTCGGACATGCCGGACAGCGTCGCCTCCAACTGCGCGCTGCGGGCCTCGGCGGCGGCCTTGGCGGCGGAAAGCTCGGCATAGGCGCGGGCCAGGCCGGAGCGATCGCGCCGCGCGGCGGCCTCGCGCCGGCTGTCGGCGCGGCTGCGCAGCACCATCAGCACCGCCACCAGCAGCAGCGCGCCGGTGACCGCCAGCAGCGCGATATCGGTCACCGCGCCGGAAGCCGCCGCGGCGCCGGAGCCGGGATCGGCGGTGAGGCCGTGGATCAGCGTTCTGGTCTGGTCGATGGCGGCACTCCAAGCTGGTCAGCCCGTGCTGGTGTGGGTGCCCCGGCGGGCCACGGGTCGTTTCATGCTATACGGCGCCCTGCCGTGCCGGCAATGACATCATGCGCCTCGCGCCGGCTGCCGGCGGCTCTTGCTCCCCGCCGGCCTGGGCCGGCTCTTGCTCCAGAGAAACGCAAATGCGATGTTCCGGCCGCGCGGGCAAGGCGTGTCGCAGGGGCGGCAGGGCGTGGCTGCCCATGGAACACTGAGCGCGCATCGAACACGAGGAACGGCATGGCGAAGATCAAGGTAAAAACCCCGGTTGTCGAGCTGGACGGGGACGAGATGACCCGGATCATCTGGGGCTTCATCAAGGACAAGCTGATCCTGCCGTATCTCGATATCGACCTGAAATACTACGACCTGGGCGTGCAATACCGCGACCAGACCGATGACCAGGTGACGGTGGATGCAGCCCACGCGATCCGCCAGTACGGCGTCGGCGTGAAATGCGCCACCATCACCCCGGACGAGGCGCGGGTGGAGGAATTCAAGCTGAAGAAGATGTGGCGCAGCCCGAACGGCACCATCCGCAACATCCTCGACGGCACCATCTTCCGCGAGCCGATCATCTGCAAGAACGTGCCGCGCCTGGTGCCGCACTGGAGCCGCCCGATCGTGATCGGCCGCCATGCCTATGGCGATATCTACCGCGCCACCGAGGTCAAGATCCCCGGCCCCGGCCGGGTGACGCTGAACTACCAGCCGGCCGGCGGCGGACCGTTGCAGGAGATGGAGGTGTTCGACTTCAAGGGCCCCGGCGTCGCGATGGGCATGCACAACACCAGCGAATCGATCACCGGCTTCGCCCGCGCCACCTTCAACTACGGCCTGGCGCGCGGCTTCCCGGTCTATCTGTCCACCAAGAACACCATCCTCAAGGCCTATGACGGCGTGTTCAAGGACATCTTCCAGGACGTGTTCGACCGCGAGTTCAAGACCCGGTTCGACGCCGCCAAGCTGACCTATGAGCATCGGCTGATCGACGACATGGTGGCCTGCGCGCTGAAATGGGAGGGCGGCTATGTCTGGGCCTGCAAGAACTATGACGGCGACGTGCAGTCCGACATCGTCGCGCAGGGCTTCGGCTCGCTCGGCCTGATGACCTCGGTGCTGCTGAGCCCGGACGGCCATACGGTGGAGAGCGAGGCGGCGCATGGCACCGTCACCCGCCATTTCCGCGAGCACCAGAAGGGCCGCGAGACCAGCACCAACCCGATCGCCTCGATCTTCGCCTGGACCAGGGGCCTGGCCTATCGCGGCCGGTTCGACAACACGCCGGACGTGACCGCCTTCGCCGACACGCTGGAGCGGGTCTGCATCGAGACGGTGGAGAGCGGCCATATGACCAAGGACCTCGCGCTGCTGATCGGCCGCGATGCCAAATGGCTGAACACCCAGGCCTTCCTCGACAAGCTGGACAGCAACCTGCAAAAGGCGATGGCCTGACCGCTCTCGCCTTGACCGCCCGGAAGGCCCGCCGCGAGGCGGGCTTTTTGCGTTGGTTGCCATGAGTCTGCTGGGCCAGCAGCGCCGCGCCACGCGCGTCGCCTTCCTGGTGGTGGGCATGGTGACCGCCGGCTGGGCGCCGCTGGTGCCGTATGCCCGGCTGCGGCTCGGGCTGGACGATGGCGGGCTCGGGCTGCTGCTGCTGGCGCCCGGCGCCGGCGCGCTGCTGGCGATGCCGCTGGCCGGATTCGCCTCGCATCACCTGGGCACCAGGGCGATCGCGCTGGCCGGCGGGCTGCTGTTCTGCGCCATGCTGCCGCTGCTGGCGCTGGCGCCGGGGGTGGTTTCGCTGGCCGCCGCGCTGGCGGTGTTCGGCGCCGCGCTGGGCACGGTGGACATCGCGATGAACGCCCAGGCGGTGGTGGTGGAGCGCGCCAGCGTGCGGCCGCTGATGAGCGGGTTTCACGGCATGTACAGCCTCGGCGGCCTGCTCGGCGCGGCGCTCGCCAGCCTGCTGCTGCATGCCGGGCTGCCGCCGCTGGCCGGCGCCGGGCTGCTCGCCGCGATCGCGGCCGGGCTGCTGCTCGGCCAGGCGCGCTGGATGCTGCCGCAGGCGCCGGCGGTGGGGCCGGGTTTCGTGCTGCCGCGCGGACGGCTGGCGCTGCTGGGGGCGCTGTGCTTCGTCTCCTTCCTCGCCGAGGGCGCGATTCTGGATTGGTCGGCGGTGCTGCTGCAACTGTGGCGCGATGCCGGGCCGGCCACCGCCGCACTCGGCTATGCGGCGTTCTCGGTGACCATGGCGGCAGGAAGGTTCGGCGGCGACCGGATGCTGCGGCGGATCAGCGCGGTTGCGATGCTGCGGCTCGGCGGCGGGCTGGCCGCACTCGGGTTTCTGGCAATGGCGGCCCTGCCCTCGGCCGCCGCGACGCTGGCCGGCTGCGCGCTGGTCGGGCTGGGGGCGTCCAATATCGTGCCGGTGCTGTTCGGCGCCGCCGGCCGGATGCCCGGCATGGCGCCCGGCCCGGCGATCTCGGCGGCGGCCACGCCGGGCTATCTCGGCCTGCTGCTCGGCCCGGCGCTGATCGGCGGCGCCGCCTCGGTCAGCACGCTGCCGCTGGCGCTGGCGCTGGTGGCGCTGCTGCTGGCCGGGGTCGCGCTGCTGGGGCGGCGCGCGGTGGGATGATGTCTGCCCGCTTCCGGTTGCAACGCCATCGCGCCGCGCTAGATTTGGTGAATCACGCATGGGAGCGGCGCATGAACGACCTGCACGGACTGGCCGGCCTCACGGACTATCCGATGGCGCGGCGGGGCTTCGTGATGACCGGGCTGATCTCCGGCCTGACGCTGGCCGCGACGCGGGTGGAGGCGCAGGTGATCCATACCGACAGCGCCGGGCTGGTGGCCGGCGAGGTGCAAATCCCGGTTTCCGATGGCCATCTGCCGGGTTATTTCGCCCGCCCGGATGGCACCGGGCGGTTCCCGGTGGTGCTGGTGATCGAGGAGATTTTCGGCGTTCACGAGTACATCAAGGATGTCTGCCGCCGGCTGGCCAAGGCCGGCTATCTCGCCGTGGCGCCGGAGCTTTATGCGCGGCAGGGCGACCTGTCGAAGATGACCGATGTGTCCAAGATCGTCAGCGAGGTGATCAGCAAGGCGCCGGACGCCACGGTGATGACCGACCTGGACAGCACCGCCGCCTGGGCCGGGGCCAACCATGGCGATCTGGCACGACTGGGGGTGACCGGCTTCTGCCGCGGCGGGCGGATGACCTGGCTGTTCGCCACCCATAGCACGCAGTTGAAGGCGGCGGTGGCCTGGTATGGGCCGGTGGCCGGCGGTACCAGCGCGATCCAGCCGAAGACCGTGCTGGACCTCGCCGCCGAGGTGAAATGCCCGCTGCTTGGCCTGTATGGCGGCCAGGATCGCGGCATCAAGCAGGACGACGTGCAGGAAGCCGCCAAGCGGGCGCGGGCCGCCGGCGCCACGGTGGAGATCCTGGTCTATGCCGATGCCGGGCATGGTTTCCACGCCGATTATCGCCCCAGCTACAATGCCCGCGACGCGGCGGATGGCTGGCAGCGGATGCTGGCGTGGTTCAAGGCGCATGGGGTGGGGTAGGCGAGCGCATCTTCGGCGGCGCGCTAGAGCATTGTTTTGGCGGGCAACTTTATCCGATCAAACGATTCCGTTTGATCGGATGTTGCCCTAGTGCGGCGGTTTCGGGCGGCGCAGACCGGGGACGCGCAGGCGCAGGCGGTGCGGGACGAACGGCCAGACCGACGGCGAATGTTCGGCGAAGGGTTGGGGTTCTGGCGGCCTGGGTTTTCGCGGCCTGGGTTTGGGCGGCGCGGCGGGCCGGGCCAGATGCGGCGGCGGGGCGAGGCCGAACATGCGGCAGAGTGGGCGCAGCATTCTCGCGGCCTGCGGGGCGGCGGCGCAGAGGGCGGCGATGTCGGGGTCGTGCAGCAGGATTTCGATGCGCGGGGCGTATTGCGCCAGCAGCTGATGCAGGCGGATCAGCCAGGCATGGCCGCGCGGGGTGCGGCGGGTGCGCCAGGCCTCGGCGGGGTGGATTTCG
>DATJEA010000538.1:0-5724 GCA_035497095.1 Acetobacteraceae bacterium
TCGCCATCAGCGCCGCCAGGGCCAGCAGCCGCCGCCTCACCCGCGCGCCGCCAGACTGAGCGTTTCGCCAATATCGCCGTCGGCCGGCAGGCGCATCACATGATGGCTGTGCCACAAGGCGTAATAGAGCAGGCTCCAGGCCCGCTGGGAGTTGCGATCCGCTTCGGCAAACGCTTTTTCAATCAGCGGTTTATCCAGGATCTCGGCAATCCCCGGCTGCGCCGCGACCAGCCGGGCCAGCAGTTCCGCGCGGGCCTGCATCCAGGCGCCGACCGGGGGTTTGAAGCCCTTTTTGCGGGCATAGGCGCCGGCTTGCGGGAACGCCTGGGCCAGCCAGTCGCGCAGCAGCTTCTTGCCGAAGCGTGGCCCCACCTTGCGCGCATCGGGCAGCCGGAAGGCAAACTCGGCGACCACCGGGTCGAGGAACGGGGTGCGGCCCTCGACGCCGTGCGCCATCAGGCAGCGATCCAGTTTGGTCAGCAGGTCGTTGGGCAGCCATTCAGCGATATCAACGGCTTGCGCCGCCTGCACCGCTGAGCGGCCGGGCGCTTCGGCTGCCTCGGCGGCGGCGATGCCGCTGCGCCAGTCGCCGAAATCGCCCAGCACGCCCTTGCTGCGCGGCTTGCGGGTCAGCCAGCGCCACGGCGCGCGGCGCTTGCGGTAGCGGCTGTAGCCGCCGAACAATTCGTCGGCGCCCTCGCCGCATAAGGTAACTTTCAAGTTCCCGGCTGCGGCTTTGCCGAGCATCCAGGTCGGCAGGATGGCGGCGTCGGCGGTCGGGTCGTCGATGCTGGCGGCGATGCGCGGGGCGAGGCGCCAGAAATCGCCAGGGCCCATCTCCAGCCGATGGCAATCGGCCCCCATCGCGGCGGCCAGGCGCTGCGCCTCGGCGGTCTCGTCGATCCCGGCAGCCCCTTCCCAGCCGCAGGTAAGTGCCTGGATTCGTTGACCGGTGGCGCGAGCCATCAGTGCCAGCACGGCGGCCGAATCGATGCCGCCGGAGAGGAACAGCCCGTATGGCACGTCCGAGCGCAGATGCACCGTGACGCTGTCCAGCAGCACCTCGTCAAGCCGCTTCAGTGCGGCTGCGGTTTGGATCGGAACCGGTCCGCCCTCCGGCAACGCGCGCCGGCGGCGGCTGGTGGGGGGTCCGGACGGCCCGAAAATCAGCGTTTCGCCGGGCAAAACACGCCTGATTCCGGGAAAAATCGTCGCCGATCCGGTGGTGAATTTCAGTCCCAGCAACTCGGCACGGGCGGTCGGGTCGGGGCTCCGGCCACCGAATCCGGCTGCCAACAGGGCTTGCGGCTCCGAGGCGAAGGCCACCAGTGCCTGGGTAGTTATATAGTATAATGGTTTGATGCCGAACGGGTCGCGGGCCAGTACCAGCCGGCCGCGCGCCGGATCATGGATCGCCAGCGCATACATGCCGCGCAGCCGGTCGGCGAAACCATCGCCCTCCTGCTCGTACAGCCACAGTGCCGGCTCGCAGTCCGAGCCGGTGCGGAACGGCGTGTGCGGCATCGCCTGACGCAACTCAGGGTTGTTGTAGATCTCGCCATTGCACACCAGCGCCGCGCCCGACGGCGCGAACAGCGGCTGGTCGCCGGTGACCAGGTCGATGATCGCCAGCCGGTTATGCACCAGCGCCACGTTGCCGCGCACCAGCCGGCCGTGCCCGTCCGGGCCGCGATGGGCGATCGCGTCACGCAGTCGGTCGAGCACCGCCGGGTCGGGGGCGGTGCCGTCGCGCATCATCAGGCCGGCGATTCCACACATCAGCGACCTGTACAAGGCGCGGCGGGCGCGGCCAAGCCCAAGTCCACCCCGGGTATCGCGGGAAATCGTCGCTCCGTGCTATCGCAGCCGCATATGCGCATCCTGTTCGTCACCTCCAGCCGCATCGGCGACGCCGTGCTGTCCACCGGGCTGCTCGATCACCTGCTCCGCACCTATCCGGATGCCCGGTTTACCGTGGCCTGCGGGCCGGTGGCGGCCGGGCTGTTCCGCCATATGCCACGGCTGGAACGGCTGATCGTGGTCGAGAAACGGCCGTTCGGCGCGCACTGGCTGCGGCTCTGGGCGATGGTGGCGCCGCACTGGTGGGATCTGGTGGTGGATATCCGCGCCTCGGCGCTGGCCTGGCTGCTGCCCACCAGTCGCCGGGCGATCATGCGCAAGCGGCCGGGCCACAAGACGGTGCAACTGGCGGCCATGCTGGGGCTGTCGCCGCCGCCGCTGCCGGTGGTGTGGATCGGCGAGGCCGACCGGGCGCGGGCGCGGGCGCTGCTGCCGGCCGGCGATGCGCCGCTGCTGGTGCTGGGGCCGACAGCCAACTGGCGCGGCAAGGTGTGGCCGGCGGAGCGCTTCATCGCGCTGACCGAGGCGCTGCTGGCGGGCCCGCTGCGAGGCGCCCGGGTGGCGGTGCTGGCCGGGCCGGGCGCGGTGGAACGGGCCATGGCGGCGCCGGTGCTGGCAGCATTGCCGCAGGCGGCCGACCTCGCCGGCGGGCTGTCACTGTCCGAGGCGGCGGCCTGCCTGGAACCGGCGGCGCTGTTCGTCGGCAATGATTCCGGGCTGATGCATCTGGCGGCGGCGGCCGGGGCGCCGACGCTGGGGCTGTTCGGGCCGACGCCGGCGGCCGAATACGCACCCTCCGGGCGGTGTGCGGCGGCGGTGCTGGCGAGCCGGCCGGACATGGGGGCGTTGAGCGTGGAGGCTGCGTTGGCGGCGGCGGTCGGGGTGCTGGAGCGCGCCGCGGCTTAAGGAAGGTCTTCTTTTTGTGAACAAAAAGAAGCAAAAAACTTTTTATTCCCAAGCGGGTGTGGCGCGCTACTTGAGGAAATCCAGCACGTGGCGGCGATTGGTTTGCGACAGGCGCTCTATGCCATGGGCGGTGACCTGCATCAGCAGGCCGCCATCGGTCAGCGGCACCACATGCTCGATGCAGCCATCGGCCTCCAGCCCGGCGATCGCCTGGCGCAGTTCGGCGGCCGATGCCTCGATCCCGGAACGACGCAGCGCCACCCCGAGATCGGCCTGGCGGCGCGGGCTGCGGACCGCCATGGCGGTGAGCGCGGCGAGCAGCGCCTCGACGAAATCGGCATCGGGATGCCCGGCCGGCGCCGCGGTGACAAAGGTGGCGGCCTGGCGGTCTTCGCCGATTTCGCGATCACGCGCCGAGTCTGCAGCGTCGCGGGATATCGTGGTAATGTGGTTCATGTCGCACTCCATCCGATCGGCCGCCTGGGCGGAAAATACCGCCGGCTCCAATGTCTCGCGGCCAGGATGACCCTTCGCGGCGATCAGTGCCAGCCGAAAGTTACTTAATGTAGACTGATCTGTAATTCAACCCCGGCAAGCCGGCGCTCCCGCCCGGTTGACCTGGGTATGGCGGCCTGCTTTCGTGCTGAAGGTTGCAGCCGGAAGCCGCCCTATGCGCGAAATCGTCGACGTGGTGATCATCGGGGCGGGAGCGTCCGGCGCGGCATTTGCCTGGAGCCTGGCCGAGACGCGGATGCGGATCCTGTGCCTGGAGCAGGGCGAGTGGATGCGGCCGGACGAATTTCCGTCCACCCGGCGGGATTACGAGGCGCGCTCCGGTGGGGCGTTCGCGATCAGCCCGAATGAGCGGCGGCTTGAGACCGATTATCCGATCGCCGAGGCGGAGTCGCCGATCAAGGTGGCAAACTTCAATGCCGTTGGCGGCGGC
Organism: Acetobacteraceae bacterium; assembly: GCA_035497095.1. GTDB lineage: Bacteria > Pseudomonadota > Alphaproteobacteria > Acetobacterales > Acetobacteraceae > 70-18. The sequence goes on from DATJEA010000538.1 coordinate 3,713, forward strand.
ACGGTGCTGTTCGGCGGGCATATTCCGCGCTTCCACCCGTCCGATTTCCGGGTGCGCTCGCTCGATGGCGTGGCCGATGACTGGCCGATCGACTACGCCACGCTGGCGCCGTTCTATGCCGTGAACGACCGGATGACCGGGGTGTCCGGGCTGGCCGGCGACCCGGCTTACCCTGCCAAGGAGCAGGTGATGCCGCCGCTGCCGATGGGACGGGCGTCGATGGCGCTGGGGCGCGGGTTCAACAGGCTGGGCTGGCATTGGTGGCCTTCGGACAGCGCGATTGCCTCGGTTGCGTATGATGGGCGGCCGGGCTGCATCAATCTCGGCCAATGTACCTCGGGCTGTGCACAGGGGGCGAAGGCGAGTGCCGATATCACCTATTGGCCGGCGGCGATCCGCGCCGGGGTGCAATTGCGCACGCGCTGCCGGGTGCGCGAGATCACGCTCGGCGCCGACGGCATGGCCAATGGGGTGGTTTATTACGATGCCGAGGGGCGGGAGCAGTTCCAGCCGGCGCATATCGTTGTCATGGCCTGCAACGGCGTCGGCACGCCGCGCATCCTGCTGAATTCGGTCTCCGGGCGGTTTCCCGACGGGCTGGCCAATTCCAGCGACCAGGTCGGGCGGAACCTGATGTTTCATCCCTATGCCAGCATCTTCGGCTATTTCGACGACGAGCTGGACGGCGAGCGCGGGCCGGATAACAGCTATTGGAGCCAGCAGTTTTACGAGACCGAGCCGGCGCGCGGGTTTTTGCGCGGCTTCACCTATGAGTTCGTGCGCGGCGCCGGCACCGCGGAGACCGCGATCGGGGCCATGGCGAGCGGGCTGGTACCGTGGGGCGATGGGCATCACGCGGCGTTGCGGCGGCTGCATCGGCGCGGCACCGGGCTCGGGGCGATCTGCGAGGACCTGCCGGAAGCGCATAACCGGGTGACGCTGGACCCGGTGCTGCGCGACGGCGATGGCATTCCGGCGCCGCGCATCGCCTATACGCTGAGCGAAAACAGTCGGCGCATGCTGGATTTTTCCGTGGCGCGCGGGACCGAACTGCTGAAGGCGGCTGGCGCCCATACGGTGGAGTGCGACGCGCCGATCAGCCATGGCGGCTGGCATCTGATGGGCACCGCGCGGATGGGGGCGGACCCGGAGCGGTCGGTGGTGAATGCCTGGGGGCGGGCACATGATGTGCGCAATCTGTTCGTGGTCGATGGGTCACTGTTCGTCACCTCGGCGGGGGTGAACCCGACCGCGACGATCCAGGCGCTGGCGCTGTATGTCGCCGATCAGATGAAGCAGCGGCTGGCGACGCTGTTCGATTGAGGGGCCGATGGACGATCCGGTTGATGTGCTGATCGTGGGCTCCGGGGCGTCCGGGGCGGCGGTGGCGTGGAGCCTGGCCGAGACGAAGATGCGCATCGTCTGCATGGAGCAGGGCGACTGGGTGCGCTCGGGCGATTATCCGGCCAATGGGCGGGATTCCGAGGCGCGGCGCTATGGCGATGCCGATATCCATCCGGGCAGGCGCGGGATGGCGGCCGATTATCCGGTGAACGACGATAATTCGGTGATGAAGATTGCCAACTTCAACGCGGTCGGCGGCGGCACGGTGCATTGGACCGCGCATTTTCCGCGCCTGCATCCGTCGGATTTTCGGGTGCGGACGCTGGATGGCGTGGCCGATGACTGGCCGCTGGATTATGCCGCGCTGGAGCCGTTTTACGCGCTGAACGATCGCATGATGGGGGTCGCGGGGCTGGCCGGCGACCCGGCCTATCCGGCGCATCAGCCGCAGATGCCGCCGCTGCCGCTGGGGCGCACCGGGATGCGGTTTGCCGCGGCGATGAACCGGCTGGGCTGGCACTGGTGGCCGTCCGACGCGGCAATTGCCACCACCGAATATGACGGGCGGGCGCGGTGCATCAATCTTGGCCAGTGCACGCCGGGCTGCGCGCAGGGGGCGAAGGCGTCGACGGATATCACCTATTGGCCGCGGGCGATCCGGGCCGGGG
>DATJEA010000539.1:0-11336 GCA_035497095.1 Acetobacteraceae bacterium
GCAAAAAACTTCATTCGCCTTGCAACCTCGGGCGGGCGGAGAGGGCAGGGTCTCCAAACCCAGGGCGCGAAGCGCCGTCATGAAGTTTTTTTGCTTCTTTTTGTTCACAAAAAGAAGGCCTTCCTTGCCTCTCTCCGCTGCGCATCAGCACGCAGCGCGACAAGAGCCAAAGTTTTTGCGCGCTTTTTTCAAAAAGCGCTGCTTGCCTCGCTTACTGACTTGCCCACACGATTCTGTGTATCCAGGCGACCTCGGCGAGATCGAAGCTGTAATCCGGGTGGGCCGGGTTGAGGCTGCGCACTTCCACCCGGCGGGCGGAGCGGCGGGCGAGTTGTTTGGCCATCACCTCGCCTTCCACGGTGCGCAGCACCACGCGGTCGCCGCGGCGGATCGGCGCGTTCGGCGAGACCACCACCACGTCACCGTCGCGGAACACCGGCTCCATCGAATCGCCGCTGATTTCCAGCGCGTAGGCGTTGGGGTCGGCGATTTCCGGCAGCCCCACCTCGTCCCAACTGCCGCCGACCGGGTAGCCGCCGTCGTCGAAATAGCCGGCGCCGCCGGCCTGGGCGAAGCCGATCAGCGGCACCCGCCTGGCCTGGGCGCGGCCATTGCCGGGCAGGGTGCGGGCGCCGCCGACCAGCGCCGCGAAGCCGTCCAGCGAGGCGCCGGTGGCCTCCAGTGCCTTGGCCAGGCTTTCGGTGCTCGGCCAGCGGTGGCGGCCGTCCGGCATGGTGCGCTTGGACGGGTTGAAGGTGGTGGCGTCCAGCCCGGCGCGGCGCGCGAGGCCGGAGGCGGAGAGGCCGTTCTCCTCGGCCAGGGTATCCAGCGCGCGCCAGATGTCGGCGTGTTTCATGTCGGTTCTCGCAGAGCGACTCGGGTTCGAGCATAGTCTGCTAGGAATGTTCGCCCCGTGAAATAGGGAAAATCGCTTATTTAGGAAAAAAATTCCGAATCGGTCTTGCAGCGAGGCCCCGGTTCTGTGAGCATAAGTTCATGATTCGTTCCTATCCGCCATCACCAACAGGCCACTCAGGAGCCGCCATGACCCTCGCCGCAGTTTCCCACCCCCCGGCACGCTGCCGCGCACCGCTCGCCGCCGCCGGGGTGCCGCGCACCGAACAGTTCCGCAATGCCGAGCAGGCCTGGTTCTGGACCATGGCGGCGCTGGCGGCGCGGCGCCACGGCACCGGCAGCGGGGGCAGCGGGCCACGGCGGCCGTGCGACCCCGACGATGTGGTGAAATGCCTCGACACGCTGTATCGCCGCCGCCGCATCGACCTGGTGCATGCCCGCATCCTGCGCATCTGGGGCATCCGCCAGACGGCGCCGAATCCGGCCTATGCCAGCGAAAAATGCGACTGGCGGCTGTGGAGCGAGGCGCTGGAGCGGCTGGAATGGCCGCTGCGCGTCAAGGGGATCGTCGGGTAGGGTTGTTGTAGGAAAAAAATCCTTGACATCTCCCGGCTGCCCATCCAGAATTGCTGTATCGACGGGCTGATTGCGTCTCGCCCGCCGGAGTGTCAGGCCGCTTCCATCCGGGGGCGGCCTTTTTGTCGTTCATCCAGGAGCCGCCAATGGCCTTCGTGATCCGCAACCTCTCCGTTCTGGCCTATGCCCAGGGTTTCACGCTGTGGCACTACAAGGCCGCGGCGCCGCTGGCCGGGCTCGATGCGCCGGGCTATTTCGACGCGGCGGCCGACATGTTCGCGCCGGGCGACATGGTGCTGCTGTCGGGCAGCCAGGGTGGGCAGATGCGGGTGGTGGCGCAGGCGGCGCCGAGCGTGCGGCTGGCGCCGCTGGGCTAGGCGTCCGACCATGAGCGCGCCGCCCGCTAGTCGTCCGAGCTTCGCCGCGCCACCGGGCGGCGGCGCATCGCCGGGCGCGGCCGGCGCGAGGGGCCGTGCAGCGCCTGGCCGAGCACCAGCGCCGCCGGCAACAGCACCAGCGCCACGAGCAGCGCGATCGGCAGCGGCGACGGCAGCAACGGCGTGCGTTCGGCCGGCACGGTCAGGTCCAGTTGCGCGGGGCTCAGCTGACCGCCACCGGCATCGGCAACGCGGTCGCCGCCGGCCTGCGGAGTGTCCAGCATGGCAACGCCGAGGGTCGCATGGGCGAACAGTAAAGCCGGCGCCGCCGGGACGGAGACTCGCGGCGGCAGCTCGTCGGCATTGGCGCTGGGATAGCCGAACAACCGGAATTGCCGCGGCGGCGGCGCCTGATGATGGATTTTGCGGATCCGGATGGCGCCAGGGGCGGCCGGGGTGAGGCTGTACGCCGGCGGCGCCTCGCCACTGGCCCATTCGGCGCCGTGCTGCATGGCGGGGGCGATCGCCGCGGCGGTGGCCGGAACGGGGCACGCCAGCACCAGGCCCACGCCCAGCGCGCCGGCCAGTCGGCCGATCAGGATGGTGAGAAATTTTGCATTGCGCATCGCATCACCTCCCTGTTCTGCCGTGTCCCCATCCGGTTGCTCCATGAAGCCGACCGGATCACGCCACACCGCTGCATGGGTGCCGCAGCCGTTAACCGATCATCCCGACCGGTCGCTGTCGATTAACGTCTTCTTGACGGACTAATCTACGAATTAACGTCAGATTTATCCAGTGTTTTTCGGCAAAAAAATTATTTGTGAAGAAACGTCGTTGTAAGAATGGGTTGCTAGAATTGTTGGCTGAATCCGCCCGATTGGGCCGTTCGGTCAGCCGGCCAGCAGCAGCGGTGAACCGGGCAGCGACGCGCCGGCCCCGACCACATGAACCCGCAGCAACGCCCCCGAGCGCGGCAGCTTCCAGGCCGCCAGCGAGAGTGTGAAGCCGCAGGCGCCGAGGCCGGCCATCGCCAAGTCCGGCCGCTTTTCGTCGGCCAGCGCGAATCCGATCGAGAGGTCGTCCAGCAGGATTTCCAGCAGCACCGGAACCTTCGGCGCCGCGCGGTCCAGCGCCCAGCCGCTCAGTTGTTGCCGTGCGTCCAGCGCTGCGGCGCCGTCGACATTGGCCGGCGCTGTCTCGGCCCTGGGCTGCGCCTGGCGGGCGGCCGCGAGGGCGGCGCCGGCATGCGGGTCGTGTTCCGGGCGGATCGGCGGACGCAACGCGCAGGCCAGCCCTTCGGCGAGCACCACGCGACCCGCACCGGCCGGCCCGGCCGCGGCCAGCAGCAGATGCAGCGGCGGCGATCCGGCATCGGCCCGGCGCACCGCGGCGCCACACAGCAGGCCGAGGGCGGCGAGCGCGTGATGGCTCTGACCCTGGCGCCGCGGCCCCGCCAGCCAGACCGCTTGCCCGGCATCCAGCCACACTGCGCGGCGCGGCCGGCCAGGGCCCAGCGCGTCCGGCGGCAGCAGCACGCTTGCGGCCGGCACATCGGAACCGCTGAGCGGCGCGGCGTGGCGCAGCCGGATGCTGCCGCCGTCGATCGTGGTCAGCCGATCGCCCGGCCGCAGCCGCTCGACCGGCACCGGGCCGCCGGGTGCGTCGAGCAGCGTGCCCGCCGCGAAACCGCCGGCCGGCATGGCGCCGAACCGTGCGGCGGCGAACGCCAGGTCGGGCAGGGTGGAGTGGCGGCGCGGATGGTCTGGCATTGCCGGCATTTTGGCCGAACCGCGCGCGACATGACAGCGCGGCGGAGTATTCCAGGGTTGCCTCTTGCCAAGCGGGGCGACTCGGCCGATGTAACGGACATCCGGACCTGTGCGGTCCACTTTGTCGTAACAGGCCGGTTGCGTCATAACCGACCCGATCCGTTGAAACAGGACCCTGCGCATGTTCATCGAGACCGAAGGCACCCCGAACCCCGCCACGTTGAAGTTTCTGCCCGGCCGCGACGTGATGGGCCTCGCCACCGCCGATTTCGCCACCGCCGAATCGGCCGGCCGCAGCCAGCTGGCCAGCGCCATCTTCGCACTGCCTGGCGTGACCCGCGTGTTTCTCGGCGGCGATTTCGTCACCGTCAGCAAGGACGGCGACACCGAATGGCAGGCGCTGAAGCCGCAGGTGCTCGGCGCCATCATGGAGCATTTCGTCGCCGGCCGCCCGGTGATCGAGGGCGAGGAAGCCGCTGCTGCCGATGAGGATGTCGGCCCCGAAGATGCCGAGATCGTGGCGCAGATCAAGGAACTGCTGGACACCAGGGTGCGCCCGGCGGTGGCCGGCGACGGCGGCGACATCGTGTTCCGCGGCTATCGCGACGGCGTGGTGCGGCTGCATATGCAGGGCTCCTGCAGCGGCTGCCCGTCCTCCTCGGCGACGCTGAAGCACGGCATCGAGAACATGCTGCGCCACTACGTGCCGGAAGTGACCCGCGTGGAGCAGGTGCTGGCTTGACTTTTGCGGCCCGGCGCGGCCGATAGGTCTGTATCATCATTGTTCGATACCGAATGAAGGCCGCGCCATGACTCCTGAGAAGATTGACCCGCCGGCCGCACCGCTCGCGGCGCCCGAAACGGCGGTCCCGGGAGCCGTGGCGCCCCAGGAAACGACTCCCGCCACCGACGCCACGCCCAGCACAGAAGCGACTCCCACCACTGAAGCGACTCCGGCCGATGCCGTGACCGCCGACGCGACACCCGAGCCGCCGATCGAGGACGAGATCGCGCTGCCGGAGTATCGCCCGGCGCTGGACCATATGGCGCTGGATACCCTGTTCCGCACCGCCCGCACCCATAACGGCTTCACCGCAGAGCCGGTGACCGACGATGAGCTGCGGGAGCTGTACGACCTGCTGAAGATGGGCCCGACCTCGGCCAACTGCTCGCCGGCGCGGTTCCTGTTCCTGCGCACCGAAGGCGCGAAGCTGAAGCTGAAGCCGGCATTGTCGGCCGGCAATACCGCCAAGACGATGAAGGCGCCGGTGACGGTGATCGTCGCCTATGACCCGAAATTCTACGACTACCTGCCGCGGCTGTTCCCGCATGCCGACGCGCGCAGCTGGTTCGCCAATAATGCCGATCTGGCCGAGGAAACCGCGTTCCGCAACTCCACGCTGCAAGGCGCCTATCTGATCCTGGCGGCGCGGGCGCTGGGGCTGGATGCCGGGCCGATGTCCGGCTTCGACCGCACCAAGGTGGACGAACTGTTCCTGGAGGATCGCGGCTGGAAGTCGAACTTCCTGATCAATCTGGGGCACGGCAACGAGGACGGGCTGTTCGAGCGGTCGCCGAGATTGTATTTCGATGAGGCGACGATCCTGCTGTGAGGCAGCGAGATGGTCTTTTTCGCAAAAGAGAACCAGAAAACGCGCATGGATAAAGCTTTTTTGCTTCTTTTTTCTCGAAAAAAGCAGACCTTCCTTCCATGCTGATCCTGGCCCTGGACGCCGCCCTGGCGCGCTGCTCCGCGGCGCTGTGGCGCGACGGCGAAGTGCTGGCCGAACGGATGGCGGCCGCCGGCCGTGGCCACGCGAAGTTGCTGGCGCCGATGGCGCAGCAGGTGCTGAGCGGCGTTCCGGACGCGGTGGCGGTGACCATCGGCCCCGGCAGCTTCACCGGCCTGCGCGCGGCGATTGCGTTGGCGCAGGGGCTGGCCGCCGGCGCCGGCGTGGCGGTGCTGGGGGTGACGGTGGCCGAGGCGCTGCGCGAGCAGGTGGGGCCGTTGCGCGGGCGGGCGCCGTGGGTGGCGATCGACAATCGGCGCGGGCGGATTTTCCTGGATCGCGACGGCGATCTGGCGCCGGTCGCGCTGGACGGGCTGCCGGTGCCGGGCGGGCCGGTGGTGGTGGCCGGCGACGCGGCGATCGCGGTGGCGGCCTGGCTGGCGGCGCGCGGCGGCGATGTGCGGCTGAGCGATGCAAGATTGCCGCGTGCCCGCGATGTCGCGGCGGCGGCGGCCAGGCAATTGGCCGGCGAGGCGCCGATGCGCGAGGCGCAGCCGCTCTATGTCGATCCGCCGGAAGCCAGGCTCCCCGCCGGCGGCCTGCGCCCGGCGCCGCGATAGCGCCCGGCTGCGGTTGCATGCATCCGGCGACCCCGCATCACGCCGCCGCCCTGGCCGCGCTCCACGCCGCCGCCTTCCCGCCGCGCGAGCGCTGGGGTGCCGATGCGATGGCGCTGCAACTGGGCCTGCCGGGCGCGTTCGGGCTGATCGACGCGCGCGGCGGCATGGTGCTGGCGCGGGTGGCGGCGGATGAGGCGGAGATCCTGACCATCGCGGTGCTGCCGGAGGCGAGGCGGCAAGGGCTCGGCAGGGCGCTGCTGGAGGCGGCGGCGGCGCTGGCGGCGGAGCGCCGGGCGGTGGCGCTGTTCCTTGAGGTCTCGACCGGGAACCATCCGGCGCGGGCGCTGTATGCCGCATGTGGCTTTATGGAGGTGGGGCGGCGGCGGCGCTATTACCCGGACGGCGCCGATGCGCTGGTAATGCGCCGAACGCTTGGCGTCTGATCGCGTGGTGCAGAGAACGCGCTCAGCCGCGCCGCAGCAACAACCGAGTAACCCCGTCCGGTCCGGTGGTCTGGCTGAGCACGGTGTGGCCCTGCTCGGCGGCGGTGCGCGGGACATTGCGCAGTGGTTCGTCGCCGCGCAGCAGAACCAGCAGCGTTTGTCCGGTCGTCATGCGGTCAAGCGCCAGTCGCGTGCGGACAAAGGTCATCGGGCATATTTCCCCGGTGATGTCGAGCGTGCGGTCCGGTGAACTGGCGCCGGTATTGGTCTTTAACATTGCTGGCCTGTTGCTTTGCATCGAAATATCCATTGCGAAACGGGCATTGAATAACATATATGGGCCAAATTGAGCGCGCCGAAAGGGAAAAACATGGCCGATAGTTCAGACAATGCTGATGTACTGGGACTGACCGCACAGATCGTGTCGGCGCATGTCTCCAACAACTCCGTCACTCCCGACTCCCTGCCGGCCCTGATTCAGGACGTCTACCGCACCCTGGCTGGCGTTGGGCAAGAACCGGCGCAGCCGGACAAGCCGCAACCGGCGGTGCCGGTGAAGAAGTCGGTATTCCCCGACTACATCATCTGCCTGGAGGACGGCAAGAAGCTGAAGATGCTGAAGCGGCACCTGAAAACCGCCTATGACATGACCCCGGAGCAGTATCGCGAGCGCTGGGGACTGCCGGCGGATTATCCGATGGTGGCGCCGAGCTACGCCCGCCATCGCTCCACGCTGGCCAAGAAGATCGGGCTCGGCACCAAGCCGCGCGCCCGCGGCAAATAACCAGCGGTCCACATTCCGCCTCCGTCCCGTTCCCCATGCGGGCGGAGGCGTCGTGGTTGCTGCTGTCCGCGGCCCGGTTCGGCCGGCGCATTGGACAGGCCGCCCTGCAATCGGCTACGTACTCCCCTGCGGCGTGACGGTTGACGGCAGGGCGGGATGACACCCTCGGCGGCTGGCCGCGCCGGGAGCATTGGGGATCGGATGGAAAGCCGCATCGAGCGTCTCTGCGTCGAACGGGGCCTCAAAATGACCGGGCAGCGCCGGGTGATCGCGCGCGTGCTGTCCGATGGCGCCGACCATCCGGACGTGGAGGAACTCTACCGCCGCGCCATCGCGCTCGATGCCCGCATCTCGATCGCCACGGTCTATCGCACGGTGCGGCTGCTGGAAGAAAAAGGCATTCTGGAACGGCGTGATTTCGGCGGCGGCCGGGCGCGCTATGAGCCGAGCGAACATGGCCAGCACTATCATCTGATCGACGTGGAATCCGGCCGGGTGATCGAATTCACCGATGCCGCGCATGCACTTATGCTGACCGAAATCGCCACCCGGCTGGGCTTCGACCTGGTCTCGCACCGGCTGGAACTGTTCGGCCGCCGCCACGTGGCCACCGCGCCCGACGCGCCGCCGTCGCCCCGCCCGGCCGGCCGGCGCCGTGCCGCGCCGGCCGCCGCGACCGGGCCGGACCGGGCCGATGAATCCTGACATTCCACAGAATGTCGCCGCGGACCCGGGATTCGGCGAGTTGCGGGCCGGGACGCTCGGCGTGCGGATTGCCACCTCGGCCGCCGAGGTGGATGCCGGCCAGGCACTGCGCTATCGGGTGTTCTACCAGGAAATGGGCGCCCTGCCGGACGCCGCCGCCCAGGCCACCCAGCGCGACAGCGACATCTACGACGAGGTTGCCGATCATCTGCTGGTGCTGGATCACGCCAGGGGCGAGGGGGCGGAGGCGGTGGTGGCCACCTACCGGCTGATCCGCGCGCCGGCCGCCGCCCGCGTCGGCCGCTTCTACTCGGCGGATGAATACGACATCAGCCGGGTGCTGGCGTTCCCCGGCCAGGTGCTGGAACTCGGCCGTTCCTGCGTGCACCGCGACTACCGCAACCGGGCGGCGATGCAACTGCTGTGGCGCGGCATCGCCGCCTATGTGATCCGGCACAATATCGATCTGATGTTCGGCTGCGCCAGCCTGCCTGGCACCGACCCGGACGCGCTGGCCACCGAGCTTACCTATCTGTACCACAACCATCTGGCGCCGGCCGAATTCCGCCCCCGTGCATTGCCGCACCGCTATGTGGAGATGCGCCGGACCGACCCGGCCGGGATCGACAATCGCCGCGCGCTGGCCGATTTGCCGCCGTTGATCAAGGGCTATCTGCGTCTCGGCGGCTTCGTCGGTGACGGCGCGGTGGTGGATCGCCAGTTCAACACCACCGATGTCGCGGTGCTGGTGAAGACCGAGCTGGTGACCGACAAATACCAGCGGCATTTCGAGCGCGACCAGCCGGACGGCACGCAATGGCCCGGTGGCGCGCCGCCTTGAGCAGGATGCGGCGATGACGCGCTTCAACGTGGTGATGACCGCGCCCCGGCTGGCGCAGCCGGCGGTCGAGCTGCTGGAGGCGGCCGGCTGCGCCATCCACTACATGCCGCCGTATCCGTCCGCCGAGGCGGTGGCCGCCCGTACCGCCGAGGTGCAGGCCGACGCGATCCTGACCCGGCAGGGCGCGGTGAGCGCCGCGGCGATGGATGCCTCGCCGAAGCTGCGCATCGTCGCCCGGCATGGCGTTGGCGTCGATGACGTGGACCTGGACGCCGCCCGCGCCCGCGGCCTGCTGGTTACCCGCGCGCCAGGCTCCAACACCGCCGCCGTTGCCGAGCACACGCTGGCGCTGCTGCTGGCGCTGGCCAAGGACCTGCGGCCGCTCGGCGCCTCGATCGCCGCGGGCAACTGGCGCGGCGCCACCACGCGGGTGCGCGACATCGCCGGGCTGCGGCTGGGCCTGCTCGGCTTCGGCGCCATCGGCCGCGCGGTGGCCGCCCTGGCGCAGCCGTTCGGCATGCGGGTGGCGGCGTTCGACCCGGTGGCGGATGCCGCGAGCTTTGGCCCGGTGCGGCGCGTGGCGACGCTGGCGGCGCTGATGGCGGCAAGTGACGCGGTTTCGGTGCATTGCCCGGCGATTCCTGCCACCCATCACATCATCGACGCCGCCGCGCTGGCCGCCATGCCGGCCGGCGGCTACCTGCTGAACACCGCGCGTGGCGGCATCGTCGACGAGGTGGCGTTGCTGGCGGCGCTGGAGTCGGGCCATCTGGCCGGCGCGGCGCTGGACGTGTTCGAGCACGAGCCGCCGCCGGCCGACCACAAGCTGCGCCGCCACCCGCGCGTGCTGATCACGCCGCATGTCGCCGGGGTGACGGATGGCTCGCTGATCAACATGGGGGTGATGGCGGCCGAGTGCATCGCCGCGAAGCTGACTGGCGGCGAGGTGCCCAGCGAACGGATTGTCGGCTAGGCAAGCACGCAAAGACGCCGCACACTCCAATGGATGAAAAGTTTTTTTGCTTCTTTTTGTTCACAAAAAGAAGACCTTCCTTCCCCGCTAAACCGGCCGCCGCGACCGCAGCGCCGCAGCCAGCGTGCCGTCGTCCAGCACATCGAGCGCCCCGCCCATCGGCACGCCCTGGGAGACCCGGCTGACCACCACGCCGAGCGGCTGCAGCCGTTCGGTCAGCCAGTGCATGGTGGTGGCGCCCTCCACGGTGGCGCCGAGTGCCAGGATCACCTCGGCCACGCCGCCCTCGCGCACCCGGGCCAGCAGCGGCGCGGTATTCAGGTCGTCCGGCCCCAGCCCGGCCAGCGCCGACAGCGTGCCGCCCAGCACATGGTAGCGGCCGCGATGCACATGCGCCCGCTCCAGCGCCCAGAGGTCACCGACGCCCTCCACCACGCAGATGATGCTGTGGTCGCGGTGCGGGTCGGCGCAGATCAGGCAGGGGTCCTGAGTGTCGAGATTGCCACACTGCGAGCAGGGCCGCACCGCACGGGCCGCCTCGGCCAATGCGGCGGCCAGCGGCAGCATGCGGGTTTCCGGCTGCTGCAACAGCCTCAGCGCGGCACGGCGGGCACTGCGCGGGCCGAGACCGGGCAGCCGCGCCAGCAGGCCGATCAGGCGTTCGATTTCAGGGCCGCCCATGGTTATCCCAGGAGCAAGGAAGCGGCGCTTCTTCGAGAAAAAGCGCGCAAAAATCTTTATTTGCCTTGCAACGGCGGGGGGGTTGTAGCGTGCCAACCGATTTGCGATGGCGTGCCAGACGATGTGCGAACCGTGCCATTTTCTGCGCTCTGGTGTGAATGGGGGTTGAAGCCCCTTCAACCGTAGCCTCAGCCAGCATTCGAGATCAGCAGTTCGGCCGCCCGTTTGTTGTTCGAGCGGGAGTTGGCGAAGTAGGTCACCGTAACCTCGGTCATGTGGAAACCCTCGAAGGTCTGCCGCACCTCGGGCAGGTCGTTCAGCGACAGCATGAAGCGCCCCTTCAGCCCGCGCAAGATCGTCGCCAGCGCGGCGAAATCGGCCGGGGCGAACATGCCGTCGCCGTAGTAGTCCTCGCAGCCCCAATAGGGCGGGTCGAGGTAGAACAGCGTGGTCGGGCGATCGTAGCGCTCGATCAGTTGCGCATAGGGCAGTCGCTCGATGACCACGCCGGCCAGGCGCTCGTGCACCGCCTCCAGCATCGAGGCGAGCTTGGTCACGTCGAAGCGGCCGGGATGGGTGGGTGAGACGCCGAAGCTGCGGCTGCCCACCTTGCCGCTGAAGGTGGAGGAACCGGGCGGCTCGTTCCAGGTCGGTCAGGGTCTCCGGCAGCGCCCGGTGTAGTCGCAGGAAGTGATCGCGCGAGGTGATCTGCCAGCGCAGCATGTCCATGAACGCCTCGTAGTGGCGCTGCAGGATGCGGAACAGGGTGATTACCTCAGCATTGAGGTCGTTGATCACCTCGGCTTTCGCGCGCCGGCGCCGGCCGACTGCATCTTGCCGATGATGTCGATCGGCCGCTCGTCGAGCCGGAACGAGCCGTCGAGCCGGTAGCGCGGCTGGAACTTGGTCGCCGCGGCGTCGAGCTGCACCAGCTCGTCGGACACATTGGCGGCGGCCGAGATGGTCGGCCAGTCGATCT
>DATJEA010000540.1:0-1949 GCA_035497095.1 Acetobacteraceae bacterium
GGCGGTGCGGTGGAACGCGCGCTACACGCTGGGGACGCTGAGCCTGGCGCTGCTGGCGATCCTGGTGGCGCATCTGGCCTGGTCGCCGTGATATCGAGGGTTAGACCTTCTCGATAGTGCAGTTCTGGTTTTCCAGCGTCATTCGCCGCCACAGGGCGTTGAGGTTGTCTGGGATTTTGTCGCCTTGAAAGGCTTGTCTCACCTTGTATTGACCCGCTTCATGAGTGCCGCCGCCGACCCAGGTGATGGCGTCGTTGCGCTTGTACCAGATCGCGCAGGCATCGGCGGTGGTGCCGGTGGCATGCAGTTTTTCGACCATGATGACCACGGCATCGGCACCCAACCCGCCCGAGTCCGGTCCGAGATGCTTCGTGATCCGGTAGATGAGCGTAGGCGGAGAGCCGAGGCGCGACTTCATGTCCTTCATTTCGCCGGTCGCAGTGGTTCGGTTCCTGCCATTGACGAAGGCGAACAGGCAGCCGTTGCCCCTGCCGACATGCTGCTCGTTGTTCTTGATGAAGGTCGCGAAGGCCTTGCGGGCGGCCTTCTGAACGTCGTCGGAATCGGGTGGGATGTGGATGGCGTAGTTGGCGCCGTTGCCGATATAGACGATGCCCATGCAGCCGCGGATGCCGGTGATGCCGACCGTGCCCGCATCGGAGCCGTAGCAATACATATCGGCGAAATACATCTGCTTTGCCCTTATGGAACCGACTGGCGAGACCACGTTTAAGCTCTATACCTGTTAGCGTAGTCTAACCGATATCGGGCAAGTAGCAAGGCGGAATGATGGTGCGGCGCTTTTTCACACCCGCTTGCGGAGGGGCGGTGGCAGACGTATAGCACGCGCGCATTGCGAGGAGCCGCAGTATGGAAACTTCACCTGATGGTCCCGTTCTGGCCCACCGCATGAGCCAGCTTGGCACCGAGGCGGCGTTTCAGGTGCTGGCGCGGGCTAGCGCATTGCAGGCCGGGGGCAAGGATATTGTCAACCTGTGCATCGGGCAGCCGGATTTCAAAACGCCGGCGCATATCGTCGAGGCGGGGCGGAAGGCGCTGGCCGATGGGCATCACGGCTATACGCTGGCCAACGGGATTTTGCCGCTGCGCGAGGCGGTGGTGGCCGATCTGCATCGGCGGCATGGGGTGGAGATTGCGCCGGACCGGGTGCTGGTGGTGCCGGGCGGCAAGGTTACCATGTTCTTCGCGATCATGATGTTCGGCGAGGCGGGCGGGGAGATCATCTATCCGAATCCGGGGTTCCCGATCTACGAGAGCGTGATCGGGTTTTCCGGGGCGACGCCGGTGCCGATGAAGCTGCATGAGAGCAAGGGGTTTTCGTTCAACGCCGACGAGGTGCTGGCGCTGATCACGCCGCGCACCAGGCTGCTGATTCTGAACAGCCCCGCCAACCCGACCGGGGGGGTGGTGCCGAAGAGCGAGCTTGACCGGCTGGTGGCCGGGCTGGTGCGGCATCCGCATGTGGCCGTGCTGTCGGACGAGATCTATGGCGAGATGCTGTATGAGGGGACGCATACCAGCCTCACGACGTATCCGGAGATCGCCGATCGGCTGATCCTGCTGGATGGCTGGAGCAAGACCTATGCAATGACCGGCTGGCGGATGGGCTACGGGGTGTGGCCGAAGCCTTGGGCGGTGGAGGCGGAAAGGCTTGCGATCAACGTGCATTCCTGCGTCAACGCGGCGGCGCAGTATGCCGGGATCGCGGCGCTGACCGGGCCGCGGGAGCCGGCGGCCGAGATGGTGGCGGCGTTTGCCGAGCGGCGGGGCTATATCATCCCGGCGCTGAACCAGTTGCCGGGGGTGACCTGCGTGATGCCGGGGGGCGCGTTCTATGCGTTTCCGAACATCACCGGCACCGGGATGGACAGTCATACGTTCCAGAACCGGCTGCTGGAGGAGGGCGGGGTGGCGTCGCTGTCGGGCAC
>DATJEA010000541.1:0-6670 GCA_035497095.1 Acetobacteraceae bacterium
GGTGTCGGCCGCCGGGCAGAACTTGCCCATGGTCAGGAAGCCGTGCATCTGGTCGGCCATGTGCATGTGGGTGACGCGCACGCCCTCGGCCTCCAGCCGGCGCGCATAGGCGGCGCCTTCGTCGGCCAGCGGGTCGTGTGAGCAGGTCAGCACCCAGGCCGGGGCGACGCCGGCGAGATCGGGCGCGCGCAATGGCGAGGCGCGCCAGTCGGTGACATCCTGGCGGCCGGTGAGGTAGTGGCCGATGAACCACTGCATGGTGATCGCGGTGAGCGGATAGCCGTCGGTGACGCGCTGCACCGAGCCCGAGGTCATCGCCATGTCGGTGGCCGGGTAGATCAGCACCTGGAAGCACAGCGGCGGCAGGGTGCCGTCGCGCGCCATGATCGCCATCACCGCGGCGATGTTGCCGCCGGCGCTGTCACCGCCGACCGCGAGGCGACCGGCATCCAGGCCCAGGGCGCCCGCCTGATCGGCGATCCAGCGCGTGGCGGCAGCCGAGTCGGTGATTGCGGCGGGGAAGCGATGCTCGGGGGCGAGGCGGTAGTCCACCGCGATGACGCAGGCGCGGGCCTCGTTGGCCAGCCGGCGGCAGGCCTGGTCGTGGCTGTCCAGATCGCCGATCACCCAGCCGCCGCCGTGGAAATAGATCAGCGCCGGCGCGTTCTCGGTGGCGCTGCCGATGCCGCGATACAGCCGCAGCGGGATGGCGCCGTTCGGGCCGGGGGCGGCCAGGTCGCGGGTTGCGGCGACATCCTCCGGGTCCGGCTGCAGCAGCGTGCGCCCGGCGTTGTAGAAGAAGCGTGCCTCGTCGGGGCTCAGCGTCTCGAATGGCGGGCGGGCGGCGGCGCGCATCAGCTCCAGCACGCGCTGCGCGCCGGGGTCGAGCGGCGGGATGGCGAAGGGGCTGAAGGTCATGGCGACGTCCTGTGGCTGGCGAAGCGGGCAGGATCGGGCGGCGGGCGGTTGCCGGTCAAGCCGCCCGCCTGTGATGCAATGCCCGCATCGCCGGCGGGCGGGAACAATCCGAACGCTGGCGCATTCCGGTCGTTGACGCAGTGCGAGGCGAGGAATGGCGAAATACGCAAAGGGCGATCACGTCAGTTGGAATTCCGAGGCCGGGCGGGTCAGCGGCCGGATCATCCGCGTGCATGAGCAGGAGTTTTATTACAAGGGCCATCGCCGGCACGCCTCGCCGGCGTCGCCGCAATACGAGATCGCCAGCGACAAGACCGACCATATCGCCGCCCACAAGGAGGAGGCGCTGACCCGGATTGCCTGATGGCAGGCGGGTTCACCACCATCGGGCATTCCAATCGCAGCCTCGATGAGGTGATCGGCATGCTGCGTGCGGCCGAGGTCGGGCTGGTGGTCGATGTGCGGTCGTTTCCGGCCTCGCGCAGCAATCCGGCGTTCAATGCCGATCGGCTGGCGGAGGCGCTGGCGCGGGTGCAGATCGGCTATCGGCATTGCCGCGCGCTGGGCGGCCGGCGCGGGGTCCAAAAGGACGTGGATGTGCGGGTGAATGCGCTGTGGCGGGTTCGTAGCTTCCACAACTACGCCGATTACGCGCTGGGCGAAGACTTCGCCGCCGCCTTCGCGGACTTGCTCCGGCTGGGCGGCGAGCAACGGCTGGCGCTGATGTGCGCCGAGGCGGTGTGGTGGCGCTGCCATCGGCGGATCATCACCGATTACCTGCTGCTGGCCGGGCACCCCGTGCAACATCTGCTGGCACCGGGACGCAGCCAGGCAGCCCAGCCGACGCCGGGCGCGCGGCGCGGGCCAGCGGGCAGGGTGGTCTATCCGGCGGCCGCGGCGGCCGCGGCGTGAGCGGGCGCGCTTACCGCGGCGGGCCGGCATCCAGCAGCGCCAGGTTCTGCTCGGCCAGATCGGCGGTCGCACCGTCCGGCGCCAGCGCCAGCACCCGGTTCCAATCGGCGCGGGCGCCGGCCGGGTCGCGGGCGCGCTGGCGCAGGATGCCGCGCTCCAGCAGGGCTTCGGGGCTGTCCGGCGCCTCGTGCAGCGCGCGGCCGATGTCGTCGCGGGCGGCGTCGAGCCGGCCGAGCTGGCGCAGTGCGGTGGCCCGCATCACCAGCGCATCCACCCGGCGCGGGTCGTCGCTGAGCGCCGCGGAAAGATCGGTGACCGCTTCGCCGTAGGATTTCAGCGCGATCGCGGCGGCGGCGCGGTCGACCAGCAGGTCGGGGGCGCCGGGCGCCAGCGCCAGCGCCTGGGTCAGGTCCTGCTCGGCGCGGCGCGGCTGGCCGGCCATCATCCAGGCTTGCGCGGCCTGGCTGTACAGCGTCGCGCGCACCGCGGCACTGGCTTGGCTGGCACTCGCCAGGGTATCCAGGATGGCGGCGCCGGCCTCGGGGTTGCCCCCGGCGATGCGCGACAGGCCGAGGCAATGGGCGGCGCCGTCGCCGCCGCCGCGCGCCTGCCAGGCCTCGGCCAGTGCGCGGGCGCCCCCGGGGTCGCCGGAGAGCAGGGCGAGGCATTTGTCGTATTCGGCGCCCTCGCTGATGCGCGGCGGCAGCGGCGGCAGCGGCAGGCGGGCGGCATCGATCTCGGGCACGGCCGGCGGCGGCCGGACATGGCTGAGCGAGCCCCAGGTGGCGGCGCCGGTGGCGGCCAGCAGCAGCGCCACCCCGCCCAGCATCGCGGCGCGCGTGTTCATCACCGGGGCAGTGTAGGCTGGCTTGCGCTGCGGCGGCAAACCAATCACGAGGCTTCGATGAACGGCCATCTTCTGGTGTTCGGCCTGGGCTATAGCGGCGCCGTAGTGGCGCGGGCGGCGGTGGCGGCAGGCATGCGGGTGCGGGCGACCAGCCGCGCGCCGGACGCGGTGCGGGCGCCGGACGGGGTGGAAATGGTGGCGTTCGCCGATGCGTCGCTGGATGGCGTGACGCACGTGCTGGCAACGGCGCCGCCGGGCGAGGACGATCCGGTCCTGGCGGCGCATGGCGCGGCGCTGGCCGGCTGCGCCAGCCTGCGCTGGGCGGGATATCTTTCCACCACGGGGGTGTATGGCGACCGGCGCGGCGGCTGGGTCGATGAGACCAGCGCGGTTGCGCCCGCCTCGCAGCGCAGCCGGCGCCGGGTGGCGGCCGAGCAGGGCTGGGCGGCGCTGGCCGGGCGGGCGGCAGTCGATCTGTTCCGCACCGCCGGCATCTACGGGCCTGGGCGCTCGGCGCTGGACGCGGTGCGCGAGGGGCGGGGGCTGCGGATCATCCGGCCGGGGCACGTGTTCTCGCGCATCCATCGCGACGATATCGCCGGCGCGGTGCTGGCGGCGATGCTGGCGCCGCCGCCGCCCGGCCTGCGGGTGCTGCATCTGGCCGACGATCTGCCGGCCGAGCCGGCCGAGGTGATCGCCGCGGCGGCCTGGCTGCTGCGGGTGGAGTTGCCGCCCGCGGTGCCGTTCGCGGAGGCGGCGCTCAGCCCGATGGCGGCGAGTTTCTGGGCCGAGCACCGGCGGGTCGCCTCGGCGCTCACCCAGCGGGCGCTCAGTTATCGCTGGCGGTATCCCGATTATCGCGCCGGGCTACGCGCCATACTGGCGGAGCAGCGCGGTGACGGTGCGGCCGAGCAGGGCGAGGTCGTCGGGGCGTGACAGCCGGTGGTCGCCGTCCTTGATCAGCGTCACCTGGACATCCGCGCTGGCCAGCCGGCCGGCCAGTTTCAGCGCGGTCTCCCACGGCACGTCCGGGTCGCGCTGGCCTTGCAGCAGGCGGACCGGGCAGGCGATCGGGATCGGCGCGTCCAGCAGCAGGTGGTCGCGGCCCTCCTCGATCAGCGCCAGGGTGATGCGATAGGGCTCGCCGTAGTCGCTGGGGATGTCGAGGAAGCCGTCCTGCTGCAAGCGGGCGCGCTCGGCCGGCGCCATCGCCGCCCACATCAGCTGCTCGGTGAAATCCGGCGCCGCGGCGATGCCGACCAGGGCGGCCACCCGCTCCGGCATCGCGCGGGCCAGCAGCAGCGCGATCCAGCCGCCCATCGAGGAGCCGGCCAGCAGCAGAGGGCCGCTCGCCGCATGCTCGATCACCGCCCGCGCGTCAGCCGCCCAGCGCCCGATGCTGCCATCGGTGAAGGCGCCGCCGCTGTCGCCGTGGCCGGAATAGTCCAGCCGAAGCATCGCCTGGCCGCGCTCGGCGCAGAGATCGCGCAGCGCGGTCGCCTTGTCGCCGGCCATGTCGCTTTTGAAGCCGGGCAGGAACACCACAGTCGGGGTGCGGCCGGGCAGCTGCGCCCAGGCCAGTTCCACCCCGTCGCCGCGATCCAGCCGGCCGGTCCGTTCGTGTTGCATGGCCTGTCCTTCCATTCCATCTCCTGCATGATATAGCGCGCCCGATGAACGCAACCCCGGAGTCGCCCTATCCCGTCGTGCTGCAGGTGCTGCCGGCATTGGGCGGCGGCGGGGTGGAGCGGGGCACGGTGGAGATCACCTCGATCATCGCCCGGCTGGGCGGCCTGCCGCTGGTCGCCAGCGCCGGCGGCCGGCTGGCCCCGGCGGTGGAGCGGGCCGGCGGGCGCAACCTGATCCTCGGCCTCGACAGCAAGAACCCGTGGCGGATCTGGCGCAACGCGGCGGCGCTGGAGCGGCTGATCCGGGCGCATCAGGTCGACATCGTGCACGCCCGCTCGCGCGCGCCGGCCTGGTCGGCGTTGCTGGCGGCGCGGCGCACCGGGGCGCATTTCGTCACCACCTATCACGGCAGCTACAACGAGAACCTGCCCGGCAAGCGCCGCTACAACGCGGTGATGGCGATGGGCGAGCGGGTGATCGCGGTGAGCCAGTTCATCGCCGGGCTGATCGCCGAGCGCCACGGCACCGATCCGGCCCGCATCCGGGTGATCCATCGCGGCGTCGACCCGGCGGTGTTCGACCCGGCGCGGGTGGGCCCCGACCGGCAGGTGCGGCTGCTGCGCGCCTGGCGGGTGCAGGACGGCCAGACCACGCTGGTGCTGCCCGGCCGCCTGACCCGCTGGAAAGGCCAGGCGGTGCTGATCGAGGCGCTGGCCCGCATGCGGCATCAGGGCGCGGTGGCGGTGCTGGTCGGCGCCGACCAGGGCCGCGCCCGCTACGCCGCCGAACTGGCGGCCCTCGCCGAACGGCTGGGGGTCGGCGACCGGCTGCGCATCGTCGGCGACTGCGAGGACATGCCGGCCGCGCTCAGCCTGTCGGACGTGGTGGTCAACGCCTCCACCGACCCCGAGGCGTTCGGCCGCGTGGTGATCGAGGCGCAGGCGATGGCCCGCCCGGTGGTCGCCACCGATCATGGCGGCGCGGTGGAAACCGTCGCACACGGCGAAACCGGCTGGCGGGTGCCACCCGGCGACGCCGACGCGCTGGCGGCGGCGCTGGACCACGCGCTGGAGTTGTCGCAAGAGGAACGTGCGGCGCTGGGGGCGCGGGCGCGGGCCTCGGTGCTGGCGAGCTACACCGTCGAGGCGATGCAGATGAAGACGATCGAGGTGTACCGCGAGGTGCTGGGGTGACCGCGACGGCGCGCATCCTGGTCATCCGGCTCGGCGCGCTCGGCGATTTCGTGCAGTCGTTCGCCCCGTTCGCGGCGATCCGCGCGCACCATCCCGCCGCCGAGATCACGCTGCTGACCACCGCACCGTTCGCCGCCCTGGCGCGGCTGTGCCCCTGGTTCGACCGGGTCGATGTCGACGCACGGCCGCCCTGGTGGAACCTCGCCGGTCTGCGGCGCCTGCGCCGGCAACTGTCCGGCTTCGCCTTCGTATATGATCTGCAGACCTCCGGCCGCTCAACCCGCTATTTCCGCCTCGCCGGCCGCCCGCCGTGGTCCGGCATCGCGCGTGGCTGCTCGCATCCGCAGCGCGACCGGGCGCGCGAGGTGATGCACACCCGCGAGCGGCAGGCCGATCAGTTGCGGCTGGCCGGCATCGACCATGTGCCATCCCCGGACCTGTCGTTCCTGACCGCCCGGCCGGTCGCCGGCCTGCCGCGTCCCTATGCGCTGCTGGTGCCGGGTGCGGCGCCGCATCGCCCGGCCAAGCGCTGGCCGGCGGCGCGGTTCGGCGAACTGGCGGCGACCCTGGCCGGGCGCGGGCAGACCCCGGTGGTGATCGGTGCCGCCGCCGATGCCGGGCTGGCCGCGACCATCCGCGCCGCCTGCCCGGACGCCATCGACCTCACCGGCAAGACCGCGCTGGCCGACCTGTTCGCACTCGCCGCCGGCGCCGAACTGGCGGTCGGCAACGACACCGGCCCGATGCACATCGCCGCCGCCGCCGGCTGCCCGTCGCTGGTGCTGTTCGGCCGCGACAGCGACCCCTCGCTCACCGCGCCGCGTACCCCGGATGGCGGCTTTGCCGCGGTGCTGCGCGCCCCGGTCCTGGCCGATCTGCCGACGCCAAGGGTTGTCGCGGCGCTGCCGTGAGGCCATAGAGGTCGGCCAATTTCAACCAGGAGTGCTTCGCCATGCCCGCCATCACGCTGCCCGACGGTTCCGTGCGCCGCTTCGACGGGCCGGTCGCGGGCACTACCGTGGCGGCGGCGATCGGCCCGGGCCTGGCCCGCGCCGCGCTGGCGATGAAGCTCGACGGCAAGCTGGTCGACCTCAGCACCGAGATCACCGACGACGCCCAGGTGGTGTTCGTCACCCGCAAGGACGCCGACGCGCTGGAGATGATCCGCCAC
>DATJEA010000542.1:0-4355 GCA_035497095.1 Acetobacteraceae bacterium
CGGCCCCGCCAACCCAGGCCGCGCAAACCCGAGCCGCCGCCCTTCGCCGAACACTCGCCGCATCGCTGGCCCTTCGTCCCGCACCGCCTGCGCCTGCGCGTCCCCGGTCTCCGCCGCCCGAAACCGCCCGACTGAGCGGGAAGCCCCATGCCAGTTGGCAAAACCATTGGGTTTCGTCGTGCGGCCTGTGGCCGCCCCGGATGCTAGAGGCAGCATCCGGGATGGCGCTTGCATGTGAAATCGCCGGCCCGTTATTTGTGTGCGCCGGGTTGCGATGATCTGCCTCGCCGCCGCAAGGGCGACCGAAGCCGCGTCATCAACGGGCCTGGGTTGGGTAGCCGATCGCGGCGACATGGGGAGCTTGCCTCATGCCCCGAGTCCCTTGCCAGGCAGCGGACCGATCGTGCCTCCCTGAGCAATTACGCGCGCTTTCTTATACTTCGATCCAATCGCCGCCTTGCGCCCGTGACCGCAGCGCCGCGTCGATGAATTCCAGCCCCTCCACGCCATCATCGGCGGTGGGGAAGCTGGCCAGCGGGTCGGGGGCCGTACCGGTGATGCGGGCGGCGATGGCTTCGGCGGCGTCGCGGTAGAGGTTGGCGAAGGCTTCCAGGAAGCCTTCCGGGTGGCCGCGGGCGATGCGGACCAGGCGTTTGGCCGGCGGCAGCAGGCCATGGTCGCCGCGGGCGAGGATTTGCAGTGGGCGGGTTTGCAGCGCGAGCGTCAGGTGGTTGTTGCGGGCGTGCGTCCATTCCAGGTGGCCGTCGGCGCCGAAGATGCGCAGCGTGATGGCGTTCTCGGTGCCGGCCAGCGCCTGGGAGACGGTCATCGTGCCGTGCACGTCGCCCTCGAAGCGCAGCAGGAAGGCGCCGTAGTCGTGGGCGGTGCGGCCGGGAACCAGGGCGCCGAGATCGGCGGCCAGGCGCTGTAGCCGGCGGCCGCCGACCATGCGGGCGAGGTGGAAGGCGTGGGTGCCGATATCGCCCAGCACCAGCGAGGCGCCGGCGCGGGCCGGGTCGAGCTTCCAGCGGAGTTTCGCGGTTGTGGGGCCGTCCTCGACGCGGGCCGACATGCCGGCTTGCAGGTATTCCACCTGGATGGCGCGCAGGGCGCCGAGCGTGCCGGCTTCGACCATGGCGGCGGCCTGGCGCAGCATCGGGTAGCCGGCATAGACGTGGGTGAGGCAGAACACCCGGCCAGCGGCGGCGGTCTGGATGGCGCGGGCGTCGGCCAGCGTGTTGGCCAGCGGCTTGTCGCAGATCACGTCGAGGCCGCCGGCCAGCGCGGCGAGGCATTCCGGCAGATGGCGGTCGTTTGGCGTCATGATGGCGACGGCGTCGAGATCGTGGCCGGCGGCGAGCATGGCTTCGATGCTGGCGTGGCCGGCGATGCCGAGATCGGCGGCGGCGGCGCGGGCGGTGTCCGGGTGCGAGGAGAGCACGCCGGCGATCAGTTCGAAGCGGTCATCGAGGCGCGCGGCGGCGCGGTGGATCGGGCCGATGAAGCTGCCGGGGCCGCCGCCGAGCAGGCCGAGGCGCAGGCGGCGGCCGAGTCTGGTGAATGCGGTCATGCGGCAGGGCTCCCGGCGATGGTTCGGGCGGGAGTATGCGGCAGCTTGGCGCTGGCCAGAAGGCCGGCTCAGGCGGCGCCGCCGATGATCTGATCGAGCCCGTTGGCCAATGCGCCAGACTGGGCATCCTGCTGTAGCTGGAGCAGGCCGGATTGGGTGCGGTCGTGCAGATGCTGCGCGGGGGGCTTCGCGGACGCGGCCGGCGCGGTGTTGGCCAGGCTGAAGCCGGAGAGTTGCGCGGCGGGGCTGGTGAGGATGGCGGTGGCGGCGTGGAACAGGCTGCTGGCGGCGCTGACGGACATGACTGGGGCTCCGGTTGCGGTTGATGGTAGCGGCAGTCGCAATTGAGCAAACGGCATGCCAGTGAATGCCGCGCAGTGGCGTGAGGTGGGCGTGCTGGTTCGGCGAGCCGCCGGGCGGAACTTTCACGACGAGCCGGCGTTCTGCTGGGCGAGACGAAGTTCGTCAGATTGGGTTTTCCGGGCGATGAAAACTTCCGAAAGTCTGACTGCGCCACAAAAATACAGTCACCCCGCAAGGAGTACCTATGTATCATCATGTCAAACAACTCATGTATACCGTAAAAATCGGCGATCCAGATCCCCGTTTCGGCAATATGTTGTTGGAGCAATTCGGTGGCGCCAACGGTGAGCTGGCCGCGGCGATGCAGTATTCCGTGCAGGGTATCAACACCGCCGACCCGCAATTGCGCGACGTATTGATGGATATCGGCACCGAGGAGTTGAGTCACCTCGAAGTTATCGGCACCCTGGCGCGAATGCACCTCAAGCCGTCCGCCACGCAGCGCAAGGCCGCCGAAGCCGATCCGCTGCTGATCATCACCGGCGGTGGCGGTGTCAATCTGTGCAATTCGATGGGCAATGCCTGGACGGCGGATTATCTGAAGATCACCGGCGAGCCGGAGGTCGATCTGCGCAACAACATCGCCGCCGAGGCACGCGCCAAGATCACCTATGAACGTCTCATCGGCTTTACCGACGACCAGGGCAGCAAGGACGCGCTGCAGTTCCTCATGACCCGCGAGATAACGCATATGAAAGCGTTCATGGCGGCGCTCGACGGGCTCGGCAAGGGACCGCTGGAGGTGGGCAAGCGGCCGCCGACAGCGGTGCTGGTCGATCAGTATTTCGATGACTCGACCGGCGGCGATGACAGCAGCGCCGCGTGGGCGGAGAAAAACGGCTTTGAGGTCGTGCAGAGCCCGGCGTTCAATCCGGACGACATGACGGTCGACGGTCCGAGCGGTTCGCGTAAACGGAAACCTGCCAAGAAGTGAGGCCGCGGAGATCGGCCGGCACATCCTGCCTCGCGGCCGGATGTGCCGGGTGTGATTACACCTGGGCGGCGTCGAGCGCCTGGGCGATGTCGGCGATGATGTCGTCGATATGCTCGATGCCGATCGACAGCCGCACATAGCCGGGCGAGACGCCGGTGGCGGCCTGCTCCTCCTGGTTCAATTGAGAATGGGTGGTGCTGGCCGGGTGGATCGCCAGGCTGCGGGAGTCGCCGATATTGGCGACGTGGTAGAGCAGCTTGAGATGGTCGATGAAGGCGCGCCCGGCCTCGCTGCCGCCCTTCAGTTCGAAGCCGAGCAGGCCGCCCTTGCCGTTCGGCAGGTATTTGGCCACCCGTTCGGCATCGACGCCGGTGGCCGTCGAGGGGTGGATCACGCGGGTTACGTCCGGCCGGTTCGACAGATAGGTGGCGACCGCTTGGGCGTTGTCGCTGTGCGCGCGCATCCGCAGGGCCAGCGTTTCGGCACCTTGCAGGATCAGGAAGGCGTTGAACGGGCTGAGCGCGGCGCCGAGATCGCGCAGCATGGTGACGCGCAGCTTCAGCACATAGGCGATCGGGCCGAGCGGCTTGGCGGCCTCGGCCCACACCGCGCCGTGATAGCTGGGGTCGGGCGTGTTCATCGCCGGCTGGCGGGCGGGGTTGGCCTGCCAGTCGAAATTGCCGCCATCGATGACGATGCCGCCGATCGAGGTGCCATGGCCGCCGATGAACTTGGTCAGCGAGTGCATGACGATCGCCGCCCCATGGTCGAACGGGCGCACCAGCAGCGGGGCGGCGGTGTTGTCCATCGCCAGCGGGATGCCGAAGCGGCGGCCGATGGCGGCGACCTCGGCGATCGGGAATACCTGCAGCTTCGGGTTCGGCAGCGTCTCGGCGTAGTACAGCCGGGTGCGGTCGTCGGTGGCCCGCGCGAAGGCGTCGGGGTCGGTGGGGTCGACGAAACGGACCTCGATGCCCTGGTCGCGCAGCGTGTTGGCGAACAGGTTCCAGGTGCCGCCGTAGAGATTGGTGGAGGCGACGAAGTTGTCGCCGACGCGGCAGAGATTCTGCACGATCATCGCCGAGGCGGCCTGGCCGGAGGCGACTGCGAGCGCCGCCGCGCCGCCCTCCAATGCGGCGACGCGCTTTTCCAGCACGTCGGTCGTGGGGTTCATGATGCGGGTGTAGATGTTGCCGAGCTGGCTGAGGCCGAACAGCGCGGCGGCGTGCTCGGTGCTGTCGAACTGGAAGCTGGTGGTCTGGTAGATCGGCACCGCAACCGCTGTGGTGGCCTCGTCGCGGCGCCAGCCGGCGTGCAGGGCGATGGTCTCGGGGTGGGTGGACATGGCGGGCTCCTGGGTGTGGCGGGTGGGTTGAAGCCTATTTCACGTCAAACGACAAGGAAATCTGTTTAATTTACACTAGACATTTGTGAATTAGAGATCCTGCTCACCTTGCCTGAGCCGCCCGCGCGGTCCAAGTTCCGCGG
>DATJEA010000543.1:0-2271 GCA_035497095.1 Acetobacteraceae bacterium
CCGTGGTGCGAAACCGCCAGACCCCACCGGCCGCCGGCTTCAGTGCGACGATCCGCCCATCCTTGTCGGCCACCTCGGTGCCAACCTGTGCCAGCCGAGCGAGGTTGGGCGGGAAGAAGTGATCAAGCGTTGCCGCCGCAATGACAACGACGCCAAGACTCGCGATTACCCAACCCACCAATCGCCAGGGATTGAAGTTTTTTTGCTTCTTTGCTTTCAAACAAAGAAGGCCTTCCTCCCCTTCGCTCATCCCGGCGGCAGCACCGTAATCCGCCCGGTATTCTGCCGCGCGAAGATGCCGGGCCGATACATATCCGCGAGTTCGGCTCCCGGCAGTTCGAACACCCCAGGCGTCACCGCGCGCAACCGCACCGCGATGCGGAAGTCTGGCTTGGCGGCAGTCAGCGCCAGCACCGCGGCGAAGCGGTCATCGGCGGCCGGTTGCGCCTCGGTGTCGGAGAGTTTGCCGAGCCAGGACATGCCGGGCACCTCGCCGGAACTGAGCCGGCCGGCGATCTCCCAGCCGGCCGGCAGGCCTTGCAGCAGGGTGGCGCGGTGGTCCTGGCCGTCCTCGGCGCGGCCTTCCACCAGCAGGATGAACACGGTGTTCTGGTGCAGCGCGTCGAGGTTCAGCGTCGAGCCGTCGAGGTTGAAGAACTGCCGGCTGACCCGCATGCCGGCGCGCTGGGCGGCAAGCGGGGTGGCCGGCACGCCGCTGGCGGAGACCGATTGCCAGACCGCGGTGGCGCCGAGATTGCGCAGGTCCTGCGGCTGGCTCAGCGCCAGGGTGATGGTGGGCGCGGTCAGCGTCACCCGGCCATCCAGCGACACATGCGCCGGCTTGCCGTCGCGGCCGAGCACGGCGGCGGCGGCGGCGGCCCAGGCTTCCTCCTGGGTACTGATCATGCTGGGCGACAGGTCGGCGCCGGGCAGTTTGGCAATCAGCCCGGGCAGCCGGTCGGCGAGCAAGCCGCTCTCTTTCAGCAGCACGGCGATCGCGGTCTGGTCGCGCAGCGCGGTGCCGTAGTCGTAGCTCCACCAGCCGCGCGAGGGCGCGTCGAGCGCGGCGGCAAAGGCGGCCTCGGCGCGCGGCCGGTCATGCGCCAGCGCCAGGGCGGCGGCGAGTTGCGCCTTGGCCAGCGGGGTGGGGATTTCGTCGAGCTGGGTGGTCAGCACCCGGGCGGCACCGGGGCGGCCCTGGCCGGCCATCGCCAGCACGTAGAGCCGGTAGGCCTGGGTGACCATCCAGCGCTGGCCGTCGCCACCGCCGTCGGCGGCATCGGCGAGGAACTTGATGCCGTCCTTCATCGCCTGCTCCGGGATTGCCGCACCGGCGCGTTTGGCCCGCAACAGGAACTCCATGGCGTAGGCGGAGAGCCAGGGCTCGGCCTCACCATTGGCCGACCACAGCGCGAAGCCGCCGTCGTAGCGCTGGCGATCGAGCACCGAGGCGACGGCAGTTTGCAGCCGGCCTGCGCGATCCGGCCCGGCGATGGCGCCATCGGGGAGCAGGGCCAGCGGCAGGCCCTGGCTGGCGGTCTGCTCCAGGCAGGAGAGCGGGTAATCGGACAGCGAGCGCACCAGGGCGGCGGCGTCGTAGCGCACCGGCGCGCCGATGGTGGCGACCGCGGCGCCGGTGCCGGCCAGGAAGCGCGCCAGATCGGGCGTGAGCCGGGTGGTGGCTCCCGGTGCCAGTTCGGCGCCGGCCACGAAGGTGACGCGGCCGCGCGCCGGGCGGATGGTGATAGCGGTGTCGCGCTGCAGATGGAAGCCGCCGGGGCCGTTGATATCGAGGCTGATCACCCCGCGGCCCGCCCCGGTGGCGCGCAGCCTGGTAGCCGGCAGCGCCTGCTGGCCGGGGGCGAGCGTGGCGGAGAGGCGGTTGGCGCCGTCCACCTGCAACGGCCCGGTGGTGCTGATGGTCACGCTGGCGGTGCCGTTCGGCAGGTCGAGATTATGCAGCAGCACCGCCAGCCGGGCCTCGTCGCCCGGCGCCAGGAAGCGCGGCAGCAGCGCCTCGGCCACCAGCGGGTCGCGGATGGTGATGTCGGTGTTGGCCGCCCCCAGCCGGCTGCCGGACCAAGCCACCGCCATCAGCCGCACCTGGCCGTTGAAGTCGGGCAGGTCGAGCGGCAGTTCCGCCACGCCATCTGCGCCGGCCTGCACCGGCGGGATGAACAGCGTCACGGTCTTCTGCGGGATATCGGGCAGCGCGAAACTGCCGGCGTCGCCGCCCTGCCGCAGCAGCGTGGCCGCACCGTCGGGCGGCGC
>DATJEA010000544.1:0-2002 GCA_035497095.1 Acetobacteraceae bacterium
CAACCCGAAATCCGCCCGCAGATAGTCGAGCACGCACAGCGCCCAGTTGTCGCTGTAGCCCGACGTGCCGGTGCGCGGGTCATAGACATCGTCCTTGCCGCGCACATTGGCTTTGATGTTGGTCAGACCGCCGGTGAAGGCGTCCATGTCGTATTTGAGCCGCAGGTAGAGATAGGCGACGCCGAGCAACTTGTGGTCGGCGGTCCAGTCCGACACCTCTGCCATCAGATCGGCATCGGCCGTGGTGTCGCGCCCCAGATGCTTCTTGATCCTGACCAGCCCGGCGAGGTCGCCGCCGGTCACATTGCCACCGCTGTCGAGCTGATTGACGGTGATCTCGTTGTCGCCGATCCACACGCTGTCGATGCCGGCGATCGGGTGGCCGGCCAGCGGCACCACCAGGTGCAGGTAGCGCAGATCGGCGCCGGTCGAGCGGGCGAACACCAGCGGGCCCGACACCTGCGCCTGGCCATAGACCACCTGGCGCGGCTCGGCGGTGCCGCGAATGAGCTGCTTGCGGTCCTGCGCATAGGCCGACAGGTCGGGCGCCTTGTTCAGCCCCATCACCACCGACAGCCCATAGGCCACCGCCATGCCGACCACGCCCGCCACCAGCGAGGCGGCGAACGTGCCCATCAGCGCGCCGCTGATGCCGAGCCAGCCGGCGACCACACCCCCGGTCAGCGCCGAGAACGCGCCCGCGCTGGCGATGATACTGACGACGGCGGCGATCGCGGCTGGCATCTACACCGCCCAGGCGCGGCTACCGGCGGAGAGCGGCAGGAACACCAGCCGCTCCGGCCCCGGCACCACGATGCGGCTGCCGAACGCGACCCCCACCAGCGGCTCGTTGCCGGATGTCGCCAGCACGACATCGCCGCGTTGGGCCGCCAGCACCGGGCATTCCGGCGCCCCGAACGCCGCCATCGCGTCGGCGACCGTGCCTTCCAGCCCACGCGCGCCGAGCAGCTCCAGCGCCTCCGCCTCGCTGTCATAGCGCCCGCGCCACTCGGCGGCGGGATCGGCGCCGGTAGTCGCCAGCACCGCGTCGGCGGCGAACAGGCAGCAATCATGCGTGCCCCAGACGAAGGGGGTGTGCCGCCGCTCCTCGATCAGCGCCGCCAACCGCTCCGGCCAGGTCGGCACCCGCTTGCGCTCCGGTGCCGGCCTCATCCGAAGAAGCTCCGCGCCGGCCAGGTGATCTCCTGATCGGTGGTGGCATCGACGAATTGCAGCGCCAGGTCGCCGGGGTGCTCGCGCTGCTGATCGGCATCGGTGTAGCGGCGCAGGCGCGGCCGGTCCCAGGCGGTGAGCCGGTTTTCCAGCACCACCTCGACCGTCGCGGTCTCGCCGAGGGTCACGTTCATCTGGCTCATCCGGCCACGAAACACCACCACCGGATCGTCGATCACGTGGCCGCTGGCGGGATCCAGCAGCACCTCCCAGATGGTCGCGCGGCGGCTCTGATAGGCTTCGGTCATCGCGGTCGCGACCGCATCGCGCGGGATGCCCGACAGCGACAGGTTGAGGCTATAGGCCTTGAGCTCGGTCGCCTCCTCGGCGGTGGCGATACTGCCGAGCCCACCGACGCCGACGAACTCATCCGCGCCGATCATGATGCTGTTCGGCGAGCCGTTGACCCGCACCGGCGCCGAGACGAAATCCAGCTCCACCGCCACCGTGCGGGCGACGATCTCCTGCTGCACCGCGGCCTCGGCCGCCGGCGTCAATCCGCGTCCGCTCAAAATACCGGCTCCTCGATCTGCAAGGTGATATCGGCGGTGACATGATGCAGCGCCGGCCGGCCGGTGGCATCGGTCCAGCCGATCCAGTCGCCGGCCCGCACCGCATAGGTCGCCGCCGTCCAGCCATCGGTGATCAGCGTCTTGCCCGACTGCCCTGCACCGTTTACCAGGCCACCGGTCGCGATACCCTGACGCCGCTGCGGGAAGGCCCAGGTGAACATGCACCGCTTGCAGGTCGGCGAGTTGCCGCGTCTGCT
>DATJEA010000545.1:0-3548 GCA_035497095.1 Acetobacteraceae bacterium
TGGCGCGCTGATCTACCACTACTACTGGTTCCGCGATCAGGCCAAGACCGGCGAGAACAGCAGGCACGTGGCGCTGCATTATTTCCGCCATCAGGACCCCGGCGCCTTCGTCAGCATCTCGGGCGGCGGCGTGCTGGCCTCCAGCAGGCAGCAGGCCGCCGCCGAGGCCTTCGTCGGCTGGATCGCCGGCAAGGGCGGGCAGGCGGTGCTGCGCACCGGCGACAGCTTCGAATACGCGGTCGGCGTCGGCGCCGCCTCGAATCCAAAACTGGTGCCGCTGGCCGAGTTGCAGGCGCCGCCGGTCAACCCGGCGACGCTGAACAGCGGCGCGGTGACGGCGCTGATGCTGAAAGCTGGGCTGCTATAAGCGGGCGGGCCTTCCTTTCATGGCACTGACGACGCAAAAGAGCCATCCGTTCATCCTGACGCCACGGCCGCGCAAGCCGGCCGGCGGTGCAGGGCGAACGGCGGTTCTGCTGCGTCCGCAGCGGGGGCCGCTGCCCTCCTCCGCTGATCGGCCGTTGATGCGCAACCCCTGGATCGTCACCCTCGCCGTGCTGGTGTCGCTGGCGGCCCTGCTGCCGCTCGGCTTCGTGGTGGTGGCGGCGATGCAGGCCGGCTGGGCCACGGTGGCGACGCTGGTGTTCCGCCCCAGGGTCGGCGAATTGCTGCGGAACACGCTGCTGCTGCTGGCCTGCACGCTGCCGCTGTGCACCGCGCTCGCTTTGGCGCTGGCCTGGCTCACCGAGCGCAGCGACCTGCCGGGCGGGCGGGTCTGGTCCTGGCTGGCGGTGGCGCCGCTGGCGGTGCCGGCCTTCGTGCATGGCTATGCCTGGGTCACGCTGGTGCCGGGCCTGCATGGGCTGGCCGGCGCGGTGC
This sequence comes from Acetobacteraceae bacterium, assembly GCA_035497095.1. Taxonomy (GTDB): domain Bacteria; phylum Pseudomonadota; class Alphaproteobacteria; order Acetobacterales; family Acetobacteraceae; genus 70-18. The sequence continues at coordinate 880 of DATJEA010000545.1, forward strand.
TGGTGGCGGTGCTGGCCTACACGCCGTTTCTCTATTTGCCGATCGTGGCCGCCCTGCGCCGCTGCGACCCGGCGCTGGAGGACAGCGCCGCCTCGCTCGGCCTGGCGCCGTGGCGGGTCTGGCGGCGCGTGGTGCTGCCGCAGATGCGCCTCGCGCTGTGCGGCGGCGGGCTGCTGATCGGGCTGCATCTGCTGGCCGAATACGGGCTGTTCGTGATGGTCCGGTTCGACACCTTCACCACCGCGATCATGGACCAGTTCCAGTCCGCCTATGACAGCGCCGCCGCCAATATGCTGGCCGCGGTGCTGGCGCTGTGCTGCCTGGCGCTGCTGGCCGGCGAATCGCGGCTGCGCGGCACCGCGCGGGCCGCCCGACTCGGCGCCGGGGCGCCCCGGCCGCCGCGCCCGGCCCGGCTCGGGGTGCTGTGGCCGTGCTGGCTGCTGGTGCCGGGGCTGTATACCCTGCTGGCGCTGGGGGTGCCGCTGGTGACCCTGGGGCGCTGGCTGCTGGCCGGCGGCGAGAGCATCTGGCGGTGGTCGGAAATCGGCCCGGCGCTGGCCTCCACGCTGCTGTTCGCCGGGCTCGGCGCGGTGCTGACCACGCTGGCGGCGGTGCCGATGGCGTGGCTCGCGGTGCGCGCGGCCGGCCGGCTGTCACGCATTCTGGAGGGCTCCAACTACATCACCGGCTGCCTGCCCGGCGTGGTGGTCGGCCTCGCGCTGGTGACGCTGACCGTGCATCTGGCGCGCCCGCTCTATCAGTCGGTCGCCACCATCGTGTTCGCCTATATGCTGCTGTATCTGCCGCGCGCCATGCTGAGCCTGCGCGCCAGCCTCGCCCAGGCGCCGCCGGAACTGGAGCAGGCCGCCGCCAGCCTCGGCCGCTCGCCGGGTTCGGCACTCTGGGCGGTCACCATGCGGCTGGCGGCACCCGGCGCCGCGGCCGGCATGGCGCTGGTGGCGCTCGGCATCGCCAACGAGTTGCCGGCCACCCAGATGCTGGCGCCGACCGGCACCCAGACGCTGGCCACCGCGTTCTGGGCCTATACCGGGGAGATCGACTACGCCGCCGCGGCGCCCTATGCGCTACTGATGATCCTGTTCTCACTGCCGATGACCTGGCTGCTGCACAGCCAGTCCCGCCGGATCGCCGGCCGATGAGCTATCTGCAACTCGATGCGGTCAGCCGCAGCTACGGCCCGGTGCACGCGCTGGACAGCGTGACGCTGGCGGTGGAGCGGGGCAGCCGCACCGCCATCGTCGGCCCGTCCGGCTCCGGCAAGACCACGCTGCTGCGGCTGGTGGCCGGCTTCGAGGCGCCGGATGCCGGGCGCATCACGCTGGCCGGCGAGTTGCTGGCCGACGGACCCGCCGCCACCCCGGCGCATCGGCGCGGCGTCGGCGTGGTGATGCAGGACGGCGCGCTGTTTCCGCATCTGGACGTGGCCGGCAATATCGGCTTCGGCATCGTCGGCGAATCCGGCCGCGCCCACCGCATCGCCGAATTGATGCGGATGGTCGAGCTGGACCCGGCGCTGGCCCGCCGCCGGCCGGACGCATTATCCGGCGGCCAGCAGCAGCGCGTCGCGCTGGCCCGCGCGCTGGCCCGCCGTCCGCGGCTGATATTGCTCGATGAGCCGTTCTCGGCGCTCGACACCGGCTTGCGCGCCAGCACCCGCAAGGCGGTGGCCGACCTGCTGAGTGCCGCCGGCATCACCTCCATCCTGGTCACCCACGACCAGGCCGAGGCGCTGTCGTTCGCCGACCAGGTGGCGGTGATGGATGCCGGCCGGCTGTTGCAGGTGGGCACGCCACGGGCGCTGTACGAGCATCCCAGCACGCCGATGGTGGCCAGCTTCGTCGGCGACGCCATCCTGCTCGATGCCACGCTGGCGGCCGGCATCGCCAGCACCAGCCTGGGGCCGCTGCCGGTGGCCAGCACCGCCAGCGGCCCGGCGCGGCTGATGCTGCGCCCGGAGCAGGTGCATCTCGGCGCGCAGGGGGTGCCGGCCGAGGTGACCGAGGTGGAGTTCGCCGGCGGCGCCTGCCTGGTCACCGTGCGGCTGGCCGGCGGCCTCGATCTGGCACTGCGGCAACCCGGCCTGGGGGCGCCGGCGCCGGGCGCGCTGGTGCATATCGGGGTCACCGGCACCGCGCATGTGTTCGAGGCTTAGGGATTGGCCGCTGTCGCGCTGCGGGTTGATGCCCAGGGGCGGCAAGGAAGGTCTTCTTTTTGTGAACAAAAAGAAGCAAAAAAACGTCATGACGGCGCTTCGCGCGCTGGGAGCTCCGCCCGACCGGCGTTGCAAGACGGATGAAGTTTTTTGCGCGCTTTTTTGCAAAAAAGCGCTGCCTGCTTGCTGATACCTGGAGGGTGATGCCGGCTCGGCTGCGGCGCGGCCCTGACCAACGGATCATGCGATAAGACCCAATGGTTCTGGCGGCTGGCATGAGCCTGCACGATCAGTCGGGCGGTTTCGGGCGGCGGAGGCCGGGGACGCGCAGGCGCAGGCGGTGCGGGACGAACGGCCAGCGATGCGGCGAATGTTCGGCGAAGGGTGGCGGCTCGGGTTTGCGCGGCCTGGGTTGGCGGGGCCGGACAGGGGCCGGCGGAGCGGGGCGGGCGATATAGGCCGGAGGGGCGATGGCGAACATCCGGCAGAGCGGGCG
>DATJEA010000546.1:0-2133 GCA_035497095.1 Acetobacteraceae bacterium
CCTCCGGGGCGAGGGTGACCAGCAGGCAGCCGGGGAAGGGTTCGCAGAGCAGCGCGGCGTCGGCCTGGGTCATGCGGCGCACCTGCTCGACCGGGTGGCAGCCGATGCGGGCGCGGCTGAGGAACGGGCCTTCCAGGTGCAGGCCGGCGACGCCGGGGATGCCGGCGGCCAGCGCCTCGCGGGCGGCGAGCAGGGCCTTTTCCAGCTGGCCGGGAGCGTCGGTGATCAGGGTGGGCAGAATGGCGGTGGTGCCGGTGAGCGCCATGGCGCGGGCGATCTGGCCCATCGCCGCGGCGGTCGGGGTGGCGTTCAGCAGCACGCCGCCGGCGCCGTTCACCTGCGCGTCGACATAGCCGGGGGCGATGATCACGTCCTCGCCGAATTCGTCGCAGGGCACGCCGGGCGGCGCTTCGCCGGCGATGGTGACAATGCGGCCGTCCTCGATCAGCACGATGCCTTCGAGGTGGGCGATATGGCCGTCGAAGATGTTCTGGGCGGCGATGCCGATCATGGGCGTGTCTCCCGGGTGGCGTGCAACTGGGCGAGGGCAAGGCGAAGATTATTGGCGTTGGCGTCGAGCAGCGCCTGGGCGTCGGCGGCGGAGAGGCCCTGTAGCACCAGCACCGCCCGTTTGACACTGCCGCCGGCCTCGCCGAGCGCGGCGCGGATGGCGTCGGGCGGTGCGCCGGTGAGGTGGGCGAGCATGCGCTCGGCGCGGCGGCGGAGCTTGTCGTTGCGCGCCAGCATATCGACCATCAAGCCGCGATGCACGCGGCCGAGCTGGACCATCAGCAGGGTGGAAAACAGGTTCAGCACCACTTTTTGCGCGGTGCCGGCCTTCATGCGGGTGGAGCCGGCGATCGCCTCGGGGCCGGTCTCGGCGAGGATGCGGTGGCTGCAAGCGGCCAGCAGGCCGCCGCCGGGGCTGTTGGCGATGCCGATGGTCAGCGCCCCACGCGCGGCCGCGGCGCTAAGGGCGGCGGTGGTGAACGGCGTGCTGCCGCTGGCGGCGATGCCGAGCACCACGTCGCCGGCGCCGATGCCATGCCGGGCGATGGCGGCAACGGCCGCTTCGGTGTCGTCCTCGGCATTTTCCACCGAGCGGGTGAACGCCTGCTCGCCACCGGCCATCAGCAGCACCAGGCGGTCTTGCGGCCAATCGAAGGTGGGCGGCAATTCGGCGCCGTCCTGCACGCCGATCCGCCCGGAGGTGCCGGCGCCGGCATAGACCAGGCGGCCGCCGGTAGCCAGCAGGACAGCGGCGGCATTGGCGGCGGCGGCGATCGCCGGCAGCGCCGGGCGGGTGGCGGCCACGGCGGCCATCTGGCCCTCCCACAGCGTGGCCAGGATGGCCTCTGGCGGCCACGAATCGAGCTGCTCGGTGCGCGGGTCGATCACTTCGGTGGCCGGGACGGTCTGCATCAGCGGAATGGACGCCAGGCTGGGGCCGGGATCAAGAGGGCGGCGAACCCGCTTTTTTTCACCAAACACCGGGTTTCCGGCAATTTCTCGGCCCCGGCGGTGCAGAAATCTTTTGCAACAGACGAAATCCGCTGATACGAGGCGGGGTGTTCGGGACTGTTGCGAACTGTGCTCGGATTCGGGGCGGTGTCGTGAAGGACCCAGGCGCGGCGTTATTGAATGTAGAGGAATAGGATCGCATGTCGAAGGCGTTCATCGCAGCGGTGCTGCAGGATTCGGCGAATCTGACGGGTACCGCCGCGAATCGCGCGGCGGGCGACCTGATGTCGGCGATCGTGAAAGAGATGAAGAAGAACGGCAAGTTCACGCTGCCGAGCTTCGGCACGTTCACGGTGCGCAAGACCAAGGCGCGCAAGGGCCTCAACCCGCGCACCGGCGAGGCGATCAAGGTGAAGGCCGGCAAGACAGTGCGGTTCAAGGCCTCGCCGACGCTGAAAAAGACGGTCTGAGCCGGCCGCCGCCGCTCCGGTCGGGTGGCGGCGGGCTGCAAGGTTGGCGCGGGCGGCAGGACGTGCAAGATACCCCACCAGCACCGGGGGACAGTATGCGCGACCCACAGGCCCTGATCAGCACCGCAACGCTCGCCGCCGCACTCGGCGACCCGGCGTTGCGGCTGTTCGATTGCACGACGCATCTCAACCCGCCGCTGCC
>DATJEA010000547.1:0-8368 GCA_035497095.1 Acetobacteraceae bacterium
GATCACCAGCACCTTCTGGTTGATCGCCAGCGGCACCTTGTCCTGCAGGACGGCACCAAGCTCGCCACCTTCACCCTGGCGACCAGCGAGAGCTGGAACGACCGCGCCTCCGGCGAGCGCAAGGAAAAAACCGAGTGGCACCGCGTCGTGGTGTTCAACGACCGCATCGCCGACGTGGTGGAAAAATACGTCAAGAAGGGCGCCAAGGTCTACGTCGAAGGCGCGCTGCAAACGCGCAAATGGACCGACCAGTCCGGCCAGGAGAAATACACCACCGAGGTGGTGATCACCCGCTTCAAGGGCGAACTCACCATGCTCGACAGCCGCTCCTCCGGTGAGGGCGGCTACCAGCCGCGCGAACGCGCCGCCCCGCGTGGCGACAGCGGCGACCGCCCGGTGCGCGGCGGCACCGGCCCCAGCGGCCCGTCCTGGGATGCCCCGAAGGGCGGCGGCGACCTGGACGACGAAATCCCGTTCTAAACCTCGCCGCGCGGCCCTTGCCATCGCCGCCGTTTTGCGCTTCAACCCGCGCCCTTTTGCGCGGCGGGGCGGCCATGGCGACGAACACCACCGGGGCCACGATCGGCATCGATTTCGGTACCACCAACAGCGTGCTGGCGGTGCTCGATGCCGATGGCCGCTCGCGCAGCCTGACCTTCGGCAGCCACGACGTGTTCCGCTCGGTGCTGTGCTTCTGGACCGAGCAGCAGGGCGTCGGAACCACGCTCCGCCACGAAGCCGGCCCGCAGGCGATCGCCGCCTATCTGGATGACCCGCTCGACAGCCGGCTGATCATGTCGATGAAAACCTACCTGGCGCAACGCAGCTTCAGCGAAACCCGCATCTTTGGCCGCCGCTACACGCTGGAGATGCTGATCGCCGCCTTCCTGCGCGCGCTGCTCGCCGCTTCGGGGCTCGACCCGGCCGGCGCCCGCATCGTCGCCGGCCGCCCGGTGCGCTTCGCCGGCGAATTCCCCGATCACGACCTGGGCGAATCCCGGCTGCGCGCCGCCTTCGCCGAGGCCGGCCTGCCGGAGCTGGAAATGGCGCTGGAGCCGGAGGGCGCCGGCTACCGCTTCGCCCGCACGCTCAGCGAGCCCGCCACCGTGCTGATCGGCGATTTCGGCGGCGGCACCAGCGACTTCTCCCTACTCCGCTTCACCCCTGGAACGAATGGTGGCGTCGCGGCCCTCGGCCATGCCGGCATCGGCATCGCCGGCGACGTGTTCGACTACCGCATCATCGACCGGGTGATCTCGCCGCTGCTCGGCAAGGGCGATAGCTATCAGGTGATGGGCACCGAGTTGCCGGTGCCGCCGGAATATTTCTCCGCCTTCGCCCGCTGGCACCGCCTGTCGCTGATGCGCACCCCGCGCACGCTGCGCGCCATCGAGGAGGTGGCCCGCGCCAGCGCCCACCCGGAACGCCTGCGCGGGCTGATCGCCCTGATCGACCAGGAACTCGGCTACCAACTCTACCAGACCGTCTCCTCGGTAAAGGCGGCGCTGTCGCGGCAGGAGGCGGCCACGCTGTCGTTCCACCACGCCGGGCTGGCGATCGACGCCCGCATCACCCGCGCCGAGTTCGAATCCTGGATCGAGGCCGACCTCGCGCAACTGGACGCCACCATCGACCAGGTGCTGGACCAGGCGAACCTGCCGGCCGGCGCGGTCGATCATGTGTTCCTCACCGGCGGGACCTCGTTCGTGCCGGCGGTGCGGGCGCTGTTCGATCGCCGGTTCGGCCCTGGCCGGGTGCAGTCCGGCGGCGAATTCATCGCGGTCGCCGAGGGCCTGGCGCTGATCGGCCGCGACCGTGCGCCACGCGCCGCATGAACCGGTGACCACCCCACCTATTCGTCAGGCTCGCGGCCGCCACGCCCACGCCGATGGCCTGGCCGCCGAGCAGGCCGCCTGCGCCGCGCTGGCCGCCGAGGGCTGGACCATCCTGGCCCGCCGCGCCCGCACCCCGGCCGGCGAGATCGACATCGTGGCCGAGTCCGATGGCCTGCTGGCGTTCATCGAGGTCAAGCGCCGCGCCTCGCTGGCCGGCGCCGCGCTGGCGCTGTCGCCGCGCCAGCGCGCCCGGCTGCTGGCCGCCGCCGAAATCCTGCTGGCCGGCAACCCCGGCTGGGGCCGCGCCGGCATGCGGTTTGACGTGATTCTGGTGGACACCGCCGGCCGTCTGCGCCGCATCGCCGACGCGTTTCGTGACGAGGGCTGAGCGCTGACACTGAAACGTGTCCGCTCCCAGCGGCTTATTGCCGATGCTTCATGTCCGCCGCCATGGTTCCGCCGCAGCGGACTCCCTAAATCCAGGGTACAATGAACTGACCGAGGATCAACCAGATGCGCCCGCTTGCCCTCTCCACCCTGCTGCTCGCCTTCGCCGCAACCCCCGCCCTGGCGCAGATGTCGCCGCCGCCGCAGGCGCTCGGCACCATGCCGGCGCAGATGACCCAGAGCGCCCCGCCGCCGATGGGCGCCCCGATCGCCCGGCCGGGCAATGAGATCGGCACCGGCCAGTCGCTGCCGCTGTCCAACAATGCCGGCAATATCGGCCCCTCCGACACCACCACCCCGTATGCGGCACGCCTGCCGAACCCCGGCATCGGCGACAATGCCGACCCGCGCGCCTATCTGGAAGCCGCCCGCAACGCGTTGGCCGCCGGCCGCACCGGCGAGGCGCAGGAGGCGATGGAGCGCGCCGAAACCCGGCTGCTGATCCGCTCGGTGCGCCCATCGCAGGCCAACACCCCGAGCCAGGAGCCGGCGGTGCAGCAGATTTCCGAGGCGCGCCAGGCACTCGGCATGGGTGACCGAAGCGGCGCCATGGCGAAACTCAACGCCGCGCTGAACAACCCGGAACTCAGTCAGCCGGTGAACTAGCAGCCCGCTCCGTTGGCGGAGTCCGGGCAGACTCCAACGGATCAAAAAGTTTTTTTGCTTCTTTTTGTTCACAAAAAGAAGGCCTTGCTTGCTCCCTTGCCTAACGCGCCGCATGCTATGCGCTCCAAATCAGGAGCACCGATCATGGACCTCACCGGCGCAGTCGCACTGGTCACCGGCGGCAATGGCGGTCTCGGCCAGCGCATCTGCCACGCGCTGGCCCGCCAGGGGGCGCATATCGCGGTGATGTATGCGCAGAGCCGCGACCAGGCCGAGGCGGTGGCCGGCGATCTCGCGGCCCAGTATCAGGTCAACGCCGCCGCCTTCGCCTGCGATATCACCAGTTCGGCGGCGATCGCCGGGCTGGTCGCCGCGGTCACCGCCCGGTTCGGCCGGCTGGATATCCTGGTCAACGACGCCGCCTACAACAAATCCGTGCCGTTCCAGGACCTTGACGGCATGACCCCGGAGTTGTGGGACCGCATCATGGCGACCAACCTCACCGGCCCGATGCGGCTGATCCAGGCGGTGGCGCCGGTGCTGCGAGGGCAGGGCAGGGGGCGCATCGTCAACATCGCCTCGGTGGCCGGGCTGCAACCCACCGGCTCCTCGATCGGCTATGCGGTGTCCAAGGCCGGGCTGATCCATCTCACCCGCTGCATGGCGGTCGCGCTGGCGCCGCACACCCTGGTCAACTGCATCGCCCCCGGCCTGCTGGAGGGCACCCGCGCCACCGCCAATCTGCGCCCTGAGCAGGTGCAAGCCTCCGCCGGCGCCGCGCTGCTGAAAAAACCCGCCGACAAGGACGACTGCGCCGACATGGTGGTCACCATGTGCCGCACCGAGACCATGACCGGCCAGACCATCGTGATCGATTCCGGCCGGGTCTTTCACTGAGCAACAGGAGCGACCCCATGCCTGAGACCATCCGCATCGGCGGCCTCGAACTCCGCTTCCTGCACACCGGCGAGTCGACCGGCGGCAGCCTCGACGCGTTCGAGATGACGGCGCAGCCGAATGCCCGCATGCCGGTGCCGCATTACCACGAGAGCTGGGACGAACTGGTACACGGCCTCGCCGGCACCTCGATCTGGCGGGTCGACGGCCAGGACATCGCACTCGCCCCCGGCCAGTCGGTGTTCATCCGGCGCGGCGTCGTGCATGGTTTCCGCAACGACAGCCAGGCCCCGGCCACCTGCCTCTGCGTGCTGACCCCAGGCGTGCTCGGCCCCGGCTATTTCCGCGAGATGGCCGCGGCCCTCGGCAGCGGCGCGCCCGATCCGGCGAAGATGAGGCAGATCATGCTGCGCCACGGCCTGGTGCCGGCACCCGGACCATGAGCGGGGCGCGTGAATCCGGCCGCGCCCTCGGCGGCAGCGGCCCGACCTGCTCGAACCCGGCATGCGGCGCCGGCATCCGCCCCGGCCCCACCCTGCATAGACCGGCCCCCAGAGCACACCACGCTGCCGCTTATACCGGCTTCCGGCCGCAAGATGGCGGCAAATCCGCCCGCCACGACACTACACCAGCCTGCCCTCGAACGGCGGCAACAGGTCCGGACTCTCGAACTCCAGCACCCACAGATCGCGGTCGTAGCCGACCTGCCGCTGCACATAGGCGTCCACCGCCGCCTGGTCCACCGGATCGGCGCCGGTGCCGCGCAACCACACCATCTCGCCCTCGGCGCCGCGCGATTGCGACAGCACCATCATGCCGAGCCTGCCATGCAGCACCACCAGCACGCCGCCGGCATCCGCATCGCCCTTGCGCAGCACCATGCCGTAGCGCCCGGCGGCATTGCCCAGCCGCAGCGCCGCCTGCACCCAGATCCCCGCCTTCACCCGTGCTTCGGCCATCCGTCGGGTCCCATCCTACAAAGCATGACGTACCACAGTCCTGCGCCGCCCGATCCGCCAGACGAACGCCGCGTCGCCCAGATCCTGCCGCCCCTCCACCCGCAACTCCAGCCGCCGGTCATGCGCCGCCAGCGCCCCCTCCAGCAGCCCATTGCAGCAGGCGAACGCGGCCGGATGCAAATCCGCCACCCCGCGCATCGCCCGCCAGCCGGTCTGCCGCACGCCATCGGCGCCATCCAATTCCGCCGCATCGTCCTGCGCCGCCGCCAGCGCCAGCATGAACCGGCGGAAATCGCCCTCCCCCGGCACCAGCCCCAGCCCCCGCGCGGTCTGCGCATAAAACTGCATGCCGATCAGCCGCCCGGTGAGCCCGAGCAGCGCCACCGCCTCGTCCGGCCCGAACAGCTGGATCGCCGCCGGAACCGCCGTCCGCACATAGGCGATCGCGTAGTTCCGCCGTGCCTTGTGCAGCCGCGCCGCCGGCCAACTGGCGCTCGGCAACACCGGCGCCCGCGCCGGATCGAACACCGGCGCCTCCTCATCGCGCGCGAACCGCAACCGCTCTTCGGGCGCCAGGTCGTGATCGTATTCGTAATAGTAGCCCTCCAGCCCGTCCTGCCCCTCCACAGTCTGCCTGGTGCACACGAAGCCTAGCCGCCGGTTGCCCAGCGGCACGCCGTTATGCGCGTGCCAGCCGCGCAGCATCGCCTTCGACACTTCGCCCGGCACCGCGCAGATCGCCGTGCCCTGCCACACCCAGCGCGGCGGCGCATAGCGCACCCAGGCCTTGCGGTCGCTCTCCGGCATATATTCCACCTGCACCCCGCCGATCGCGTTGGACAGATAGTGATACTGCGCCGCCGCCACCGCATGCGGCAGCCCGGCCAACCCCAGCTTGCGTAGCCCCGGCAGAAACAACATGCGCTGCTGCCGCCGGAACACCTGGAACACCAGTTCCGCTGCGTTCGCCGTGCTCCGCCGCGTCACCGCCGACAGCACCATGCCGGTGAAGAACGCATGGTACCACTCGGCCACCGCCGCCCAGCCGTCGCCATCCCGCTCCATCTGGCGCCCGCCCCCCGCTTGCTACACTGTTGATACCCATTCGCCCGGAGCCACGCCAATGAGCCATGAATTCCCCTATCGCGGCCTGCGCGTGCTCGACCTCGGCCAAGGCGTCGCCTCGCCCTATTGCGCGATGCTGCTGGCGCTCTACGGCGCCGACGTGGTCAAGGTGGAACCACCGAACGGCGACTGGTCGCGCGGCCTCGGCACCAGCTTCGCCGACGGCACCCAAACCGCGATGTCGATGACCTTCAACCGCGGCAAGCGCGCCCTCGTGCTCGACCTCAAATCCGCCGAAGGCCGCGCCGCGCTGCGCCGCCTCGCACTCAAGGCCGATGTGCTGGTCGAGGGCTTCCGGCCAGGCGTCACCGCCCGCCTCGGCGTCGGCTACGACAGCCTGAAGGCGGAGAACCCCGGCCTCATCTACCTCTCGGTCAGCGGCTTCGGCCAGCACGGCGCCTATGCCGACCGCCCGGTGACCGACAGCGCGGCGCAGGCCTTCTCCGGCATGGTCTCGGTCAACCGCGGCGCCGACGGCACGCCGCACCGCATCGGCGCCTATCTGTGCGACGTGCCGACCGGGCTCTACGCCTACCACGCCGTCGCCACCGCGCTCTATGCCCGCCGCGACACCGGCCTCGGCCGCTGGATCGACATCAGCCTGATGAACGGCGCGGCCGCCATCCTCGGCCACAAGCTGGCCGAATTCAGCCTCGCCGGCGGCCCGCCCGCCACCGTCAACGCACCGGCCGGCACCTATCGCACCAGCGACGGCGTGATCTCCGTCGCCCTGGTCAACGAGGGCCACTACCAGCGCCTCTGCGGCGCACTCGACCGCCCCGACCTCGCCACCGACCCGCGCTACGACAGCTACACCAAGCGCGGCGCGGCCGAAGCCGAACTGGCAGCCCAACTCGCCGCCATCTTCCGCACCGACAGCAGCGCCGCCTGGCTCGCCAAACTGCGCGCCGCCGACGTGATCTGCGACCGCGTCAACGACTTCGGCGACTGGCTGGCCGACCCGCATGTCCAGGCCAGCGCCGCCGCCACCATGCTCGCCCAGCCAGGCGTCGGCACCGTGCCGATGCCGCGCACCCCCGGCGCGCCGGCCGCCAGCGAGGCCGCCCTCGCCCCGGCCCCATCACCCGGCCAGCACAGCCGCGAGGTGCTGGCCGAAATCGGCCTGTCCGACGATGAAATCACCCGGCTGATCGAGCGCCGGATCGTCGAGAACCCCGCCTGAACGCGCGCCTCAGGCCTTGGCGTTGTCCACCAGATACCGCTTCCACTTATCCCGCAGCGCCAGCTTCTGGATCTTGCCGGTCGCGGTATGCGGCAACTCCTTCACCACCACCACATCGTCCGGCACCCACCACTTCGCCACCTTGCCGGCATAGATCGCCAGCACGTCGTCGCGCGCGATGCTATGCCCCTCGCGCGGCACCACGATCAGCAGCGGCCGCTCATCCCATTTCGGATGCACCGCCGCGATGATCGCCGCCTCCGCCACATCGGGGTGCGACACGGCGATATTCTCCAACTGGATCGAGCTGATCCACTCGCCGCCCGACTTGATCACGTCCTTCGAGCGATCGGTGACCTCCATGTTGCCGAACTCGTCGATCGTCGCCACGTCGCCGGTGGCGAACCAGCCATCCTTGTCCAGCGCATCGCCGGCCACGCCGCCGAAATAGCTGCTGCACACCCAGTAGCCGCGCCCCTGCAAATGCCCGCTCGTCTTGCCGTCCCACGGCAACTCGGCGCCGGTATCATCGACAATGCGGATATCGATGCCGAACAGCGCCCGCCCCTGCTTCAGCCGCCGCTGCATCAGTGCCTCGCCCTCCAGCGCGGCGTTGCCCGGCACCGGCGTGTTGTAGGTGCCCAGCGGCGACATCTCGGTCATCCCCCAGGCATGATCCACCGCGATGCCGAACTCGCGGTCGAACGCCTCGAACAGCAGCCGCGGACAGGCCGAGCCGCCGATCACGAAGCGCTTCACCGTGTCCAGCCGCTGGCCGTGGTCGCGCAGATGCGCCAGCAGCCCCAGCCACACCGTCGGCACCCCGGCCGAGATCGTCACCCGCTCGCTGTTCATCAACTCGGTCAGGCTGGCGCCATCCAGATACCGGCCAGGCATGATCAGCGCGGCGCCGACCATCGGCGCGCCATAGGCGGTGCCCCAGGCGTTGACATGAAACATCGGCACCACCGGCAGCAGCCGGTCCACCGCCTTCAGCGCGAACACATCCGGCATGTTCAGCGCATAGGCGTGCAGCAAGGTCGAGCGATGGCTATACAGCACGCCCTTCGGCTGCCCGGTGGTGCCCGAGGTGTAGCATAGCGAGGCCGCCGTCCGCTCATCGAACTCCGGCCAGACGAAATCCTCGTCCGCCGCCGCCATCAACTCCTCATAACACAGCAACTCGATCCCGGCCGGCAGTGCCACCGCCGGCATATGCGCCCGGTCGGTCATCATCACCACCGCCCGCACGCTGCCGCCCAGCTTCGGCGCCACCGCGGCGATCACCGGCGCCGGCCACGCTGCAGCCCGCCGAA
>DATJEA010000548.1:0-33224 GCA_035497095.1 Acetobacteraceae bacterium
CGGCCCCGCCAGCCCAGGCCGCGCAAACCCGAGCCGCCGCCCTTCGCCGAACATTCGCCGTATCGCTGGCCCTTCGTCCCGCACCGGCTGCGCTTGCGCGTCCCCGGTCTGCGCCGGCCGAAACCGCCCGACTGAGCGGAAAGACTCATGCCAGTCGGCAGCAATGCCGGCGCTTGCCGCGCGGCCTGTGGTCGCCCCGGATGCTAACGGCAGCATCCCGGATGGCGCTTGCATGTGAAATCGCCGGCCCGTTCAGGGCAGCCCCGATCAGCAGCAAACGCCATGGGAGCCGAACTTTTTGTTCATTTTGGAGACTCGCGGCCTCAACCCAGGCTGCCGCAAGGCGGATCGAAGTTTTTTGGTTCTTTATTTCAAAAAAGAACCGCTTACTTCGCCTTCGGCAACTCGATCCCCGCCAGCGCCTCCCAAACCCGGATCACGAACGAATCATCCCGCCCGCCATGCCCGGCCGCGGCGGCGGCGAGGAACAACTGGTGTGCCGCGGACGCCATCGGCAGCGGGAAGGTGAAGCCGCGCGCCTGATCCAGCACGATGCCGAGGTCCTTGACGAAGATATTGACCGAGGACAGCGGCGTGTCGTCGCCGGCCAGGATATGCGGCACCCGGTTCTGCCACATCCAGGAACTGCCGGCCGAGGAGGAGATCACGTCGAACAGCGCCTGCGGGTCGGCGCCGGCGCGGATGCCGAGCGCCAGCGCCTCGGCGGCGGTGGCGATGTGCACGCCGGCCAGCAACTGGTTGACCATTTTGACGGTGCTGCCGATGCCGATCGCCTCGCCCAGCCGCCAGACCTTGCCGGCCATGCCTTCCAGCAGCGGGTCGGCCAGCGCGAAGGCGGCCGGGCTGCCGGAGGCCATCACCGTCATCGTGCCGGCCCGCGCGCCGACCATGCCGCCGGAGACCGGGGCGTCGAGCATCAGCAACCCGGACTCGGCGAGCCTTCCCTCCAGCGCCCGCGCCGCGTCCGGCGCCATGGTGGTGCAGCATATCACGACGGCGCCTTTCGGCAGCTTGCCGGCGCAGCCCTGCGGGCCGAACAGCACGTCATTGGCCTGGGCGGCGTTGACCACGAACAGGATCAGCGCCTGCATGCCCTCGGGCAGCGCGTCGGCGCTGGCGACCGCGTGGCCGCCGCCTTCGGTAAACTCCGCCCGCCCGGCCTCGCGCAACTCGCAGCCATGCACTTCGTGGCCGTGCTTCACCAGGTTGAGCGCCGCGCCCATGCCCATCGAGCCGAGTCCGATCACGCCGATTTTCATAATGCCGTTCCTCTCCACGATGGGCTTCAATGCGTCATTCCCGCCTGAACCGCTCGACACCTGCCACCAACGCGCGGCGCACCCCCGGTTCCAGCGCCGAATGGCCGGCATCGGGCACGATGGTCAGCCGCGCGGCCGGCCAGGTTTCGGCCAGCGCCAGCGCGGTGTGCGGCGGGCAGATCATGTCGTAGCGGCCCTGCACGATCTCGGCCGGAAGCCCGGCGATGCGGTGCATCCCGGCCAGCAGGCCGCCTTCCGGCAGGAACAGGTCATGGGCGAAGTAATGCGCCTCGATCCGCGCCAGGCCCAGCGAGGTGCGATCCTGCGCGAAGCCGGCCACCAGATCGGGCGTCGGCAGCAGCGTGCTGCAGGAGCCTTCATAGGTGGCCCAGGCGCGCGCCGCCGGCATGTGGATCTCCGGGTCGGGGTCGGTCAGCCGGCGCAGATAATTGCCCAGCAGGTCGCCGCGCTCGGCTTGCGGCAGGAAGCCGGCGAAGGCGGCATGCGCCTCGGGGAACACGGTGGCGATGCCGTGCATGAACCACTCGACCTCCACCGGCCGGCCGAGAAAGATGCCGCGCAGCACCAGCCCGCGCACCCGCTCGGGGTGGGCCTGGGCATAGGCCAGCGCCAGCGTGGAGCCCCAGGAGCCGCCGAACAGCAGCCATTGCTCGATGCCGAGATGGCGACGCAGCGCCTCGATATCGGCCACCAGTGCCGGCGTGGTGTTGTCGGCCAGCTCGCCGAGCGGGCGGGAGCGGCCGCTGCCGCGCTGGTCGAACACCACCAGCCGCCAGTGCAGCGGGTCGAAGAAGCGGCGGTGCACGGCCCCCGCGCCGGCGCCCGGACCGCCATGCAGGAACAGCACCGGCGCGCCGTCCGGGTTGCCGACCTGCTCCCAGTACATGACGTGCGGCGACGAGAGCGGCAGCAGGCCGGTCTGGTAGGGTCCGATCTCGGGAAACAGGTCACCGCGGGGCATGCGGCGATCCTATACGCGCCCGGCATGGCGGAACAGGGTGGGGGCGGCTAGGCTGCCGCATGGACAGGATCTGGATCGGGCTGGGGGCGCTGGCCGGGCTGCTGGCGGTGGCGATGGCGGCAGCGGCGGCGCATCTGGCGCTGGCGCCACCGGCCTTGGCGATGCTGCGCGAGGGCGTGCAGATGCAGGGCTGGCACGCGCTGGCACTGGTGGCCACCGGCATCTGGGCGGCGCGTGGCGGCCGGCTGGCGCAGCTCGCCGGGCTGGCGTTCACGCTCGGCCTGCTGCTGTTCTGCGGCACCGTCTACGCGCTGGCGCTGGGCGGCCCGCATGTCAGCCTGCTGGCGCCGGCCGGCGGCTGGCTGCTGATGGCCGGCTGGGCGCTGCTCGGGCTGTCGGCGCTGCGGGCGCGATGATCGCCAGCGCCTACCTGGCACCCGAGGGCCTTGAAGCCGTGCTGGCCGAGGAACTGGCGCTGGCCGGCGTGGCGATCGACCGCTGGCACGGCCGCCTCGCGCTGTCGCCCGACCCGCCGCACCCGGCCGCCTGGGCGCTCGATATCTGGACCGCGCCGCAGGAATTCCCGGTTGCCTCGATAAAGGCGGCGGCCGACGCGCTCAGGGCGAAGCAGCGCAACTGGCAGGCCTACGGCGTCGCCCATCATCGCCGCATGGCGCTGATCGCCGCCCGCCTGCCGCCGGTGAAGGCGCGCCCGCTGGTGTTTCCCGCCGCGGCGCCCGCTGCCCATCTCGGCGCCTGGACGCTGCTGGCGGCCGACCTGATGCTGGCCAGCCCGACCAAGTCCAGCCCGTTCGTCAACGGCGAGTGCCGCTTCGAGGAGGACCATATCGGCCCGCCGAGCCGCGCCTATCTGAAGCTGTGGGAAGCCTGCGCCCGGCTCGGCGCCTGGCCGCGGCCCGGCGAGACCTGCCTCGACCTCGGCGCCGCGCCCGGCGGTTGGACCTGGGCGGTGGCCAGCCTCGGCGCCCAGGTCACCGCGATCGACCGCGCACCGCTGGCACCGGGCGTCGCCGCCATGCCGGGCGTCACCTGGCGCGAGGGCAGCGCCTTCACCCTGCCGCCGGAGCCGGTGGACTGGCTGCTCAGCGACGTCATCGCCTATCCCGACCGCCTGCTGGCCCTGGTGCGCGGCTGGATCGCCGCCGGCGCACCGCGGCGCATCGTCTGCACGCTGAAATTCCAGGGCGCCACCGACCACGCCGCCGCCGCCGCCTTCGCCGCGATCCCCGGCGGACAGGTGATGCACCTGTTCCATAACAAGCACGAACTGACCTTCACCTGGCAGCCGCCAGCCGAGCGGCTTCATCCATCAGGCTAGCTAGGCAAAAGTGATGTTTTGTTGCTAGCGTCACCGGGTGCCTGGAGAGACCGAATTGCTGATCGTCGACGATGCCGGGCTCCTGCTGGGACGCACGCCGGCCGCTGCCACGCGGATCGGCGTGGCGCCCGACCTGCTTTCTCCCGGCGCCGCGCTGGCCGATATCGCCGCGCTGCTGCCGCCGGGGCTGCGCCTGCGCGCCGCACCGCTCGGCAATGGCATGACGGCGCAGATCGTCGAAAGCGTGCTGGACGAGCCGCCGAACGCCGCGGCCGAAATCGCCATGCTGCGCGATACCCTCGACGCGCTGGATGCCTCGGTGGTGGTCTACGATTCGCAGCTACGCTACCGCTTCGGCAACCGCGTCTACCACCAGACCTTCCCGCATCTGCCGGATGACAGCGTGCTGGCCGGCGAAACCTACGCCCAGGTGCTCGGCCGCTCGATCGATGCCGGCTCGGTCGGCGATCCGCAGGCCTATACCGACCGCGAGGCGTTCATCGCCCGCCGCGTTGCCGAGGTCTCCGACCGCTGGCTGGGGCCGTACGACATCATCGGACCGGGACCGGACCGCACCTGCCAGATCCGCGGCCAATGGACGCCCTCCGGCAATCGCGTGTCGCTGCGGATCGACACCACCAACATCACCCGCCTGCACCGCGAACTGCTCGCCGCCCAGCGGATGGAGACCATCGCCCGGCTCAGCGGCAAGATCGCGCATGATTTCAATAATCTGCTGACCGTGATCATCGGCAACCTGGAATTGCTGCAGTTGACCGCCACCACCGCCGACGCCGCGGCGCTGGCCACCGCAGCGCTGGCCGCCGCCGAAACCGGGGCGCGGTTGACCGGCGAACTGCTGGCGGCGGCGCCGACCCTCACGCCGCCGACCACCTCGCAGGCGGGCACCACCCCGCCGGTCACCGGCCGGATCACCATCCTGATGGTGGAAGACGACGCCGACGTGCTCGCCACCACGGCGCGGGTGCTCGACGGCCTCGGCCACCATTTGCTGCCGGCCAGCGGCGCCGAGCAGGCACTGACGCTGCTGGCCAGCGACACGGTCATCGACGTGCTGTTCACCGACGTGATGATGCCCGACAGCCGGCTGAACGGCGTGCAACTGGCCCACGCCGCGCGCCTGCTGCGGCCGGGGCTGCCGGTGGTGCTGACCTCGGGCTACAGCGCCGACGCGCTGGACGGCGGGGTGCCGAGCGGGGTCACGGTGCTGCCAAAGCCGTATCGGATTGCCGATCTGGTGGCGGCGTTGGCGGCGATCGGCAAGTAAGGTCTTCTTTTTGTGAACAAAAAGAAGCAAAAAAACTTTCTATCCGTTGGAGACTCCGGAATCTCCACCGTTCCGCAGTTGCAAGGCGAATGAAAAAGGTTCTTCTTTCAAAAAGAACCCTTATTTCCCCTTATACCAACTCGGCGCCCGTTTCTCCCGAAACGCCGCCGTCCCCTCATGCCCTTCGGCCGAGTTCCGCTGCGTCCAGCTCTCATGCGCCAGCAGCGCCATCGTGCGGGCGTCCAAGGTCAGGCCGTTGGCCGACAGGAAGCTCTGCTTGGTCATCGCGATGGCGCCCGGTGCGCCGAGGAAGCAGGCGTCCAGCACCTCGTCCAGCCGCGCCTCCATCGCCTCGGCGGCAACCACTTCGTGCACCAGGCCGATCCGCAGCGCCTCGGCGGCGCCGAACCGCTCCCCGGTCAGCGCATAGCGGCGGGTATGGCGAAGTCCCATCGCATGTACCATATGCGTCGAGATCGGTGTCGGCGCGACGCCCACCCGGACTTCGGTGAGGCCGAACAAGGCATCCGGCGTGGCCAGCGCCACATCGACGCAGCACACCATGCCGCAGCCGCCGCCGAAGCAGGCGCCTTTGACCACGGCAATGGTGGGGCGGGAGAATTCGTTCAGTTTCTGCATGGCGGTGGTGGTGGCCATGGAGGCGGCGAAAGCCTGGGGCGGCTGGTAGTTGGCGGCGCGGCCCAGCCAGTTGATGTCGGCGCCGGCCTGGAAATGCTTGCCGGCGCCACGGATCACCAAAACGCGCACCTGCGGATCGGCTTCCAGCGCGGTGAGGCCGTCGATCAGCGCCGCCAGCAGGTCCTCGTCATAGGCGTTGCCGCGCTCGGGCCGGTTGAGCGTGGCGGTGGCGACGCCGCGGGCGCTGATATCGACCAGTACGGGAGGTTCGCTCATGGGACGTGCCTCAGTTCAGGATCGTGGCGGGATCGGCATTGGCGCCGCAGACCAGCACGCCGACGCGCGCCCCCGCCGGCGGCACCCAGGCGCCGCTGGTGAGCGCGGAGAGCGCGGTGGCGCCGCCGGGTTCGGCGATCAGCCGCAGCCGGTCCCACAGCAGGCGCTGGGCGGCGCGAATGGCGTCGTCGGTCACCAGCACCGCCTCGGCGACGAAGGCCTGGGCCTGCGGGAACATCAGCGCGCCGACCTGCCGCGCGCCCAGCGCATCGGCGGCCACCCCGCCGACCGCGGCCTGCACCGGGCGGCCGGCGGCCAGCGCGTCGTGCAGCGACGGGCAGGCGGCCGGCTCGACGCTGATCAGCTTCACCCGGCCGGCCAGCCAGGCCGCCATGCCGCCGATCAGCCCGCCGCCGCCGGTGGCGACCAGGATATGGGTCAGCGCGGGCGCGTCGGCCTCGAATTCCTTCGCGGTGGTGCCCTGCCCGGCAAGAACCGCCGGGTGGTCATAGGCATGCACCTCCAGCGCGCCGGTCTCGGCCTGGCGCTCGCGGCTGGCGGCCAGCGCCTCGGCATAGGTGGCGCCGGTGCGCACCAGCCGCGCGCCCAGGCTCTCGATGCGGGCGCGCTTGGCCGCCGGCGTCAACTCCGGCACGAAGATTTCGGCGGTGAGGCCCAGCGCGCGGGCGGCATAGGCCACCGCCGCGCCATGGTTGCCGCCGGACGCGGCGATCACGCCCTTGGCCGGCAGTTCACCGGCCTCGCGCGCCAGCAGCAGCCGGTTGAAGGCGCCACGCGGCTTGAAGCTGCCGGCGTGTTGCAGCAGTTCCAGCTTCAGCACCAGCGGGATCGGCACATCCAGCTCGCCTGCCGCCAGCCGCAGCAGCGGGGTATGGCGCACAAACGGGGCGATACGGCGGTGGGCGGCTTCGATGCTGGCACGGTCAATGGCTTCGGTCATGGCCTAACGCTGGCACGCTGCATGCAGTGCCGCAAGCGCCCCCCGAACGGCGGCGGCCGAGGGTCACCAGAAGATCGGGCTTCCTTTGCGAGGCAAACACGTCCATGAATTGTGTTCATGCAGATACATGCCAGTTGCGCGGCCCGCGACGGGGCCGGCGTGCTGATCCTTGGGGCCTCCGGCGCCGGCAAATCCGACATGGTGCTGCGACTGATCGATCGTGGGTTCATTTTAGTGGCGGACGACCGCGTGATTATCGAAAACGGACTGGCCTCGCCAGTCGCTTCCCTTGCCGGACTGATCGAGGTGCGTGGCCTGGGGCTGCTGCGTCTGCCGTTCCAGGCGCCCGCCCGGCTGGCGCTGGCGATCGAACTGACCGGGCCGCCCGAGCGGCTGCCGATGCCGATGCGCCATCCCACGCTCGACCTGCCGCTCTGCCGGCTGGACCCGCGAGCGGCCTCGGCGGCACAGCGCGCGGTGCTGGCGCTGGACTGCGCGCTCGGCCGGATCAGCCAGGCGGCCGGCGCCTTTGCGCCCAAGGCGGCGATGCCATGAACAGCGATGTAAATGGCGAGCGCCAGCGCGTGGTGCTGGTCAGCGGGCTGTCCGGCGCCGGCCGCTCGTCGATTCTGCGCGCGCTGGAGGATGTCGGGTTCGAGGCGATCGACAACCCGCCGACCGAAGCGATCGAGGATCTGGTGGCCGACGGTCCGCCGGTGCCCGGCCGCCGGGTGGCGCTGGGCGTGGATGTGCGCTCGCGCGGCTTTCAGGTGCAGGCGCTGCTGGAGGTGATGGCGCGGCTGAAGGCCACTCCCGGCCTGCGCGCCGAGCTGATTTTCGCCTGGGCCGACGAGTCGGTGCTGCTGCGCCGCTTCACCGAGACGCGCCGCCGCCACCCGCTGTCGCCGCAGGGCCGGGTCAGCGACGGGATTGCCGCCGAGCAGTTGCAGACCGCCCGCTTGCGCGCCGCCGCCGACCTGGTGCTGGACACCTCGGAGCTGTCGCTGGCGGCGTTGCGGCAATGGATCGACCGGCGCTTCGGGCCGGAAGCGAAGGACGACCCGCAAGGCGGGCTGGCGGTGGCGGTCACCTCGTTCGCCTTCCCCGCCGGGCTGCCGCGCGAGGCCGATATGGTGCTGGATACCCGCTTCCTGCGTAATCCGTATTACGACTCCCGGTTGCGCCCGCGCACCGGCCGCGACCCCGAAGTTGCCGCTTATGTCGCCGAGGACCCCGACTTTGACCGATTCTTTCGGAAGATGGCTGAGTTGGTGCAACTGGTCTTGCCCCGTTTCGTCCAAGAGGGCAAGAAATACGCGACCATCGCAATCGGGTGCACTGGCGGCCGGCATCGCTCCGTCGCCACCGCCGAGAAACTGGGATCACTTTTGACGCAAACCGGCTGGCGCGTGACCGTCACGCATCGAGAACTCGCTCGCGAAGCGGCCCTGGGGCCGCAGGCGGGCGCAACCGCGTCTCAATCAGTCGCCGGCACCCGCGACGCCGAGCGGCCGCAGGAGGCCTGAAGTCAACCCATGATCGGTCTTGTATTGGTCACCCATGGCCGGCTCGCCGACGAATTGCGCTCGGCGATGGAGCATGTGGTCGGTGCGCAGCGCAACGTCGCCACCGTCTGCATCGGCCCCGACGACGACATCGAGGGCCGCCGCGCCGAGGTGCTGCGCCGTATCACCGAGGTGGACACCGGCGATGGCGTGGTGCTGCTGACCGACATGTTCGGCGGCACCCCGAGCAACCTCGCCATCTCGCAGATGGACCGCAAGGGCGTGGAGGTGATCTCCGGCGTCAACCTGCCGATGCTGGTCAAGCTGGCCAAGGTGCGTTCCAGCCAGCCGCTGGCCGAGGTGGTGGACTGCGCCGCCACCGCCGGGCGCAAATACATCGCCGCCGCCTCGCATGTGCTGCCGCAAACCAAGCTGAACGGCACCTGTGGATGAGGGGCGACGCGTGAGCGGCGGGGAACCCGGCGAGCCGGCCTCCGATAGTCCTGGCGCGGAAGGCGGGGGCAGCATGGTGCTGACCCGCACCCTGACGATCTGCAACAAGCGCGGCCTGCACGCCCGCGCCGCGGCCAAGTTCGTCACCATCGCCGAGCGGTTCGGCGCCTCGGTGGACGTGTCCAAGGACGGCCAGTCGGTCTCCGCCCGCTCGATCATGGGGCTGATGATGCTGGGTGCCGGCCAGGGCGCCAGCATCGAGTTGCGGGCCGAGGGCTGGGACGCCAAGGAGGCGCTCGACGCGCTGGTCACTCTGGTGGAAGCCGGCTTCCATGAGCAGGACTGACCCCCGCACCGACGCCCTGCGACCCGGCAAGCCCGAGGCACCGCCGGCCCGGCCGGAGCGGCGGCTGATCGGCATCGCGGTCTCGCCGGGCGTGGCGATCGGCCCGTGCTTTTCCGCCGCCGAACAGCCGACCGAGGTGGTGCGCCAGAAAATCCAGGCCGCCGACGCCACCGCCGAGGCGTCGCGGCTGGAGGCCGCCATCCTGCAATCGCGCAAGCAGTTGCAGAAGCTGCGCGCCCGTTTGGGTATGCTGCCGGAGGACAGCCAGGCGGAAATTGCCCCGCTGCTGGACGCCTATCTGCAGATGATCGGCAATTCCCGCCTGGTGCGCGGCGCCCGCAAGCGGGTGGATGAAGCGCTGGTCTCGGCCGAAACCGCGGTGCTCGACGAAAGCGACAGCATCGCCGAAATGATCCTCGGCCTCGACGACGTCGACCCCGGCGGCCGCCGTCGCCGCGCCGAGGAGGTGCGCGAGATCGGCCGCCGGCTGATCCGCAACCTCACCCGCACCCCGTTCCGCAGCTTCGCCGCCCTGCCGGAAGGCGCCGTGCTGGTCGCCGAGGGGCTGCGCCCGTCCGACGCGGCGCTGCTCGACCCGTCGCGGCTGTGCGGCGTGATCACCGAGGAGGGTGGCGGCGAGGGCCACACCGCGGTGATGCTGCGCGCACTCGGCGTGCCTGCCGTGCTCGGCGTCGCCGGCATCGCCGAGGCCTGCCGGGCCGGCGAACTGGTGGTGGTGGACGGCTCCACCGGCGCGGTGGTGGTGAACCCGGCGCCGGCCACGCTGGCCGCCGCCCGCCGCGCGGTCACCGCCTTTGCCCGCGAGCGGCAGAAGCTGGCGCGCCTGCGCCGGCTGGCCTCGGTCACCGAGGATGGCGAGCAGGTGGAGTTGCAGGCCAATCTCGAAATCCCGGCCGAACTGGCGCTGATCAGCCAGTCCGGCGCCTCCGGCATCGGGCTGTTGCGCAGCGAATTCCTGTTCATGAACCGCGAGACGCTGCCCGGCGAGGATGAGCAGCTCGACACCTATCGCACGGTGATCGAGGCGATGCAGGGCGACCCGGTCACCATCCGGGTACTGGACTGGGGCGGCGAGAAGGAGATCGAGGCGCTGCAAAGCGAGGGCGTGGTGCCGGAAGTGACCGACACCAACCCGGCGCTGGGCCTGCGCGGCATCCGCCTGCTGCTGCGCCAGCCAGCGCTGTTCGAAACCCAGCTCGCCGCCATCCTGCGCGCCGGTGCGTTCGGCCCGGTGCGGGTGCTGCTGCCGATGGTCACCACCGTCGCCGAGGTGCGCGCGGCGCGCGAAATCTATGAGCGGGTGGCCCGCCGCCTGCGCCGCCGCGGCGAGAAGCTGGGCGAGCAGGCGCCGCTGCTGGGCATCATGATCGAGACCCCCGGCGCCGCGCTGTCGGCCGATGCGCTGGCGCTGGAGGCGGATTTTTTTGCCATCGGCACCAATGACCTGACCATGTACACGCTGGCGATCGATCGCGGCGAGAGCGAGGTGGGGCAGATGTACGACCCGCTGCACCCCGCCGTGCTGCGCCTGGTGCAATTCGCCACCGAGGCGGCGCTGCGCCTGCGCATGCCGGTCTCGGTGTGCGGCGAGATGGCGGCGAACCCGAAACTGACCCCGCTGCTGCTGGGCCTGGGCCTGCGCAGCTTCAGCATGAATGCCTCCGCCGTGCCGCGGGTGAAGCAGGCGATCCGCGGCACCACGATCGATCACTGCGTGCGTTTTGCCCGCAAGGTGATGGAGCAGGCCGACCCGGTGGCGATCCGCGACATGGTGCTGGGCGCACCGCCGTCATAGCCCGCGCAGCGCCTCGGCGGTGGCAGCATCGGCCGGAAAGAACGCTTCCACCGCCAGTTCGGCGAGGGTTATGTCCACCGGAGAGCCGAAAACCGTCGTCGTGGAGAGCAAAACCAGCGTGCCGGTGGGCGTTCGCAGGCGAAACGGAATGGCGATCGGCGGGGTCTCCGCATTCGAATGCACGGACGCTCCAGGATAGCCCGAGAGCTCCTCCAGCAGGGCCGCCAGCACCGGGTCGGCGGTGGCGGCGATCTGCTGGCGCAGCCGGTCCAGCAGATGCGCCCGCCACGCCCCCAGGTTCTCGGTGCGCGGCGCCAGCCCATCCGGGTGCAGGCTGAGGCGCAGCACGTTGACCGGCGGGGCGAGCAGCGCCGGGGCGACGCCGTCCAGCAGGCGGGAGACCATCGGATTGGCCGCCAGCAGCGTCCAGTGACGGTCGATCGCCAGGGCCGGGTATGGCATGTGGCCGTGCAGCACCGCCTCCACCGCCGCGCGCGCCGCCGCCAGCGCCGGTTCGTCCAGCCGCCGCTCGCTGTAGGCCGGCGCGAAGCCGGCGGCGTGCAGCAGCGCGTTGCGCTCGCGCAGCGGCACCGCCAGGCGTTCGGCCAGATGCAGCACCATCTCGCGCGACGGCCTGGCCCGGCCGGTTTCCAGGAAACTCAGATGCTTGGTGGAGATGTCGGCCTCGCAGGCAAGGTCCAACTGGCTCATCCGGCGGCGCTGGCGCCAGACTCGCAAGAGGTTGCCGACCGGCGGCGGGGCGGATTGAACATGCATCATCCCGCCACGTTAGCCGCGCCGCGACGCCGCTCCAATTACCTCCGGGTTAATCGACCGGCGGTCGAGACCTGGGGAATGGTGCCGGCGCGCCACCGACGGCGCGACGCAAACGGAGACCTCCCATGCCCGACACCACAACCCTGATCGACCGCTACATCGCTGCCTGGAACGAGACCGCGCCCACCGCACGCCGCGCGCTGGTGGAGCGGGTGTTCGCGGTGGATGCCACCTATCTGGACCCGATGCTGCAGGGCGAAGGCCATGCCGGGATCGACGCCATGCTGGCCGCGGTGCAGGGCCGCTTCGCCGGCCTGCGCTTCCGCCGCGCCGGCACGCCCGACCTGCACCACGACCGGGTGCGGTTCCGCTGGGAGTTGGCGCAAGGCGACGGCGAGGCGGTTGCCGCCGGCACCGACTTCGCCACCGTGGACGACGACGGCCGGCTGGGCGCGGTGACCGGCTTCATCGACCTGATGCCGGCAGCATAGCTTGACGCGCGGCGGCGAGGGGGCCATTTCGCCTGTTCCCTCGCCGCCCTTCGCGACAGCTGGGTGGTTCGCCAGCAGGAGACGGCCGCGCGCATGAACGACGCCACGCAACCCGCCACCGAATACCTGCCGCCGCCACCCGGCGGGCTGGCCCTGGCGCATCGCGGCGATGTGGACGAAGCAACCATTCTTCGCGCCGACGAGGCCGCCCGGCATTGGCATGCCGACACCGCGGCGCCGATTTATCTCGGCACCGCGCTGCACAAGCAGGTCACGGCGCAGATGTTCCGCGACACCTTCAACCCATACAAACCCTCGATCATCGACTGGCCGGTGCTGTCCGGCGACGCCAAGGCGCGGCTGGTGAGCCTGCCGATCTGGGATATCGCGGTCCGCACCGAGGGCCAGGCGCGGCAGCGCATGCTGTCCTACGCGCATAGCCTCAGCGACCCGGACTGGCGCGCCGCGATCGAGCTGAACGGCTGGGAGGAGGGGCGGCACAAGACGGTGCTGTCGCATCTGGTGGCCGCCTACGGCATCGTGCTGGAGCCGGAGCCGCCCTATCCGCCGCCGCGCGACACCGAATGGGCCTATCTGGCCACCGGCTTCAGCGAATGCATCGACAGCTTCTTCGCCTTCGGGCTGTTCGAACTGGCCAAGCGCTCCGGCTTCTTCCCCGAGGCGCTGGTGGACACTTTCGAGCCGGTGATCCAGGAGGAATGCCGGCATATCCTGCTGTTCGCCAACTGGCTGGCCTGGGCCAGGCGCAACACGCCGTGGTGGCGGCGGCCGTGGTTCGAGGCGCGGGTCTGGGCGGTGTGGGCGATGCTCGGCTGGGAGCGCATCGGCATGGCGCGCGGCATGGATGGTGGCAAAGTCTCGGCCGAGGACACCAATTTCACCGTCACCAGCAGCAAGCACCTCAGCGACGAGGAACTGGATGTCTGGGTGCTGATGCGGCTGTGCCTGGAGGAGAACGATCGCCGGTTCGCCAATTACGACCTGCGGCTGCGGCGGCCGACCACCATGCCGACCCTGGCGCGGCTGGCGTTATGGGTGATGCGCAAGCGGGCGAAATAGCGCGGTTTATCTGCCCCGCACTCTATCTGCCACGAACCGGCCGGGAGGCGTGGCTGGTCTGCGGCACGCCGCGATTGAGCGACAGATGCGAGTGCAGGCAGCGCCAGCCGCCGGCCAGCGACGGGTGGCCGGAGCGGTCGAACACCATGGTGGCGCGGCCGGGCCGGTCGAACGGCGTGCCGTCCGGCGCGTAGCCGAGGCTCGACCAGGGGGCGATGACGATCGCCATCGCCCGGTCCGGCGAGGCAAGCACCTGGGTGGCGGCCAGGTCGAAGGCGAATTGCGCGGTTTTCGGCCACACATTGTCCCATTGCGTGGCGATCGCCGTCTCCAGCCCGGCCATCACGTCGCGATGGGTGCCGAACGCCAGCACATCCGGGTGCCACATCGGCCGCGCGGCGGCGTAGTCCACGGCGCGGACATGGGCGGCGAAGATGCTCAACCACAGCCGAAGCTGGGCCTCGATGGCGGCGTCGGCGCGGGGCAGCGTATCCATGACGGCTTTCTCCTTGGCGGTGCGCAGGTTAGCGTTCACCGCAACAGGAGCAAGGGGACGGTGATGGTGGATCGGGTGGTGCTGGTGACCGGGGCGGCGAGCGGCATCGGGGCGGCCACGGTGCGGCGGCTGGCGGCCCCCGGCGTCGGCATCCTGGCGCATACCCGCGCCAATGCGGCGGCGCTGGAGGCGGTGGCCGCCGACGCGCGCGCCGCCGGCGCCGAGGTGGCGACGCTGCTCGGCGACCTGGCCAGGCCGGAGTCCGGGCAGGCCGCGGTGGCGGCGGCGATGACGCGGTTCGGGCGGCTGGATGTGCTGGTCAGCAATGCCGGGTTCGCCGACCGCACGCCGGTGGCGACGCTGGACGATGCCGGGTTCGCCCGCTCGGTGGATGCCATCCAGTGGGGCTTTCTGCGGCTGGCGCGGGCGGCGATGCCGCATCTGCATGGCGGGCGGATCGTCGCGGTCAGCAGCTTTGTCGCGCATGTGTTCCGCACCGATCTCACGGTGTTTCCGGCCTCGGCGGCGGCCAAGGCGGGGATGGAGGCGCTGGTGCGGGCGCTGGCGGTCGAACTGGCGCCAGCCCGCGTCACGGTGAACGCCGTCTCCCCCGGCTTCATCCGCAAGGATGCCGGCGCCCATGCGGCGCTGGGACCAAAGACCTTCCAGGACAACACGGCGAAGATCCCGCTCGGCCGGCTGGGGCTGCCGGACGACGTGGCGGCGGCGATCGCCTTCCTGGCCTCGGCGGAGGCGAGCTACATCACCGGCCAGGTGCTGCACGTGGATGGCGGGTTGGCGATCTGAACGTCTGGCTGAAAACGCTACTACGCCGGCCGTCTGACGCGGATTTCTGCGCTTCCGGTGCTCACGGACAAACGTCCGCTCCGGTTCTCGAAAACCACGCCAGCCGACTCGGCCTAGCGCATTTTGAGCCAGACGCCGTGCGTGGTTGTCGGGCGCTAAACCCGAACCCGCCACCAATATACCGCGCAGCCGATCCACTCATGCATCGCCCAGTAGCTGCGGTGCCAGGATTCGGCGGTCGGGATCAGCCCGTCGATCCAGGGCTCGGGCCAGCCCTCCAGCCGTACCGGCGCCGGGGTTGCGGCGATGCCGAAATGCCGGAACGCGATCAGCGCCCGCCGCAGGTGCCAGCCGTTGCTGACCACATAGACCGAGGATATGCCGGCCTCGCGCAATATCGCGGCGCTGAATTCGGCATTCTGCCAGGTGTTCTGCGAGCGCGCCTCGACCCAGCGCGTCGGCGTGGCGAAGTCGCGCGCCAGCACCCTGGCCATCACCGCGCCCAGCGACGGCCGGCCGGGGCTCGGCACACCGCCGGTGACCAGGATCGGCAGCGCCTGGGCGCGGGCCAGCCGGGCGCCGGCGCGCAGCCGCTCCAGGGTCAGCGTGTCGGCGTCGACGCCATTGATGACGCTGCCGGAGAGGCCCAGCGACTGGCTGGCGGACAGGATCACCACCGCCCGCGGCGGTGCGGCGCCCGCAGGCGCGGCCAGCCCGTGCTCCAGCCCGCGCATCAGCAGCGCCGGGGTGATCGGCAGCGAGAACGCGAACAGCCCGAGCAGCCCCAGCACGGTCAGCAGCCGGCCGATGCGGGGATGGCGCCGCCGCAGCAGCAGCCCGAGGACGGTGAGCGGCACCAGATTGACCGGCGGGATCAACAGCGCGGTGGGCAGGACGGCAAGCGACATCGGGGACTCACAGATCGGGAACGGATGCTTGACGGCACCCTGGGGGGTGATGTCAATGGCCCGGCGCCGCCCTGAGCGGCGCGCTGGGAGATCGAGGATGACCGAGACGCTGCCGGCGGCACGGCGCGCCACCATCCGGCAATGCGCGGTGCTGGTGGGCGGCCTGGGCAGCCGGCTGGGCGCGTTGGTCGCCGATACCCCGAAGCCGTTGCTGACGATCGGCGACCGGCCGTTCCTGGCCTGGCTGCTGCGCGAGCTGGTGCGCTTCGGCGTCGAGGAGATCGTGCTGCTGACCGGCCATCTGTCGGAGCGGGTGGAGCAGGCGCTGGAAGGGCTGGCGGCGCTGCTGCCGCGCCCGGTGCGCATCGTGCTGTCGCGCGAGCCGGTGCGGGCCGGCACCGGCGGTGCATTGCATCATGCGCGGCATCTGCTGGATGCGCGGTTCCTGCTGTGCAACGGCGATTCGATGCTGGATTTCAATCTCGCCGCGCTGCTCGCCGCCGCCAGCGCCGACCCGGCCGAGACGCTGGGCCGGATCGTGGTGCGTCGCGTCGAGGATGCCAGCCGCTATGGCGCGGTGGAGACCGACGGCGCGCTGGTCACCGCGTTCCTGGAACGTCCGCGCCGGCCGGAACCGGCGCCGGGGCTGATCAATGCCGGCATCTACCTGCTCGATCGGCGGATTTTAGAGCACATCGGGCCGGTCTGTTCACTGGAGCGGGACGTGCTGCCGGGGCTGGCGGCGCGCGGCCTGCTGCGCGCCAGCCAGGCCAGCGGCTGGTTCATCGATATCGGCATCGCGGCCGATCTGGCCCGTGCGCGGCAGGAGCTTCCGGCCCATTGCCGTCGCCCGGCGCTGCTGCTCGACCGCGACGGCACGATCAATATCGACCATGGCTGGGTCGGCAGCCGCGAGCGGTTCGAATGGATGCCGGGCGCCAAGGATGCGGTGCGGCTGGCGACCTCGCGCGGCTGGCATGTTTTCGTGGTCACCAACCAGTCCGGCATCGCGCGCGGGCGGTATGACGAGGCGGCGCTGGCGGCGCTGCATGGCTGGATGGCCGACGAACTGCGCGCCGCCGGCGGCACCATCGATGATATCCGCTATTGCCCATACCACCCCGAAGCCGCGCTGCCGCAATGGCGCCGCGCCAGCGACTGGCGCAAGCCGGCGCCGGGCATGCTGCTGGACCTGATGCGGGCCTGGGAGCTGACGCCGGCGCGCTGCCTGCTGGTTGGCGACCGGCCGACCGATATTGCCGCCGCCGCCGCCGCCGGCATCGAAGGGCACCTGTTCGCCGGCGGCAATCTGGCGGAATTCGTGGCCCCCTTGCTGGAGACTGCAACGCAATGAGCAGGACGCGATGATCGCGCAGACCGCCGCCCATGTTCGCGCCCGCGCGCCGCTGCGGCTCGGCTTGGCCGGCGGCGGCACCGATCTCAGCCCATATTGCGACCGCTTCGGCGGCGCGGTGCTGAACATCACCATCAACCGGCACGCCTACGCCTTCATCGAGCCTTCGGCCGATGGGCGGGTGCATCTGGTGGCGCGCGACATCAACCTGCGCGAGAGCTTCGACTGCGACCTCGACGCACTGGCGGCGGCGCGGCTGGCAATCCATGCCGGGGTGTATCGGCGGATGTGCCGGATGTTCGGCGGCGGGCGGCCGCTGGCGCTGACCATCAGTTCCTATGTGGATGCGCCGCCCGGCTCCGGCCTCGGCTCCTCCTCGGCGCTCGGCGTGGCGCTGGTGGAGGCGTTTCGCACCCTGCTGGGGCTGCCGCTCGGCCTGTACGACGTGGCGCACCAGGCGTTCGAGATCGAGCGGATCGACCTGGCGCTGGCCGGCGGCAAGCAGGACCAGTATGCGGCGGCGTTCGGCGGCGCCAATTTCATCGAATTCCTGGCCGGCGACCGGGTGATCGTGAACCCGTTGCGGGTGCCGCGCGGGGTGATGAACGAGTTGGAAGCCTCGCTGGTGACCTGCTTCACCGGCGTCTCCCGCCGCTCCGAGCAGATCATCGAGGAGCAGCAGCGCGGCATGGACACTCCGGCCGGCCCGGCGCTGGAGGGCCTGCACCAGTTGAAGCGCGATGCGCTGGAGATGAAGCAGATGCTGCTGCGCGGCGGCATTCGCGGCATGGCGGAGATCCTCAACCGCTCCTGGATCGCCAAGAAAGGCACCGCTTCCGGCGTGAGTTCGGAGTTGATCGAGCAGTTGTTCGCGGTGGCCACTGCCAATGGCGCGATGGCCGGCAAGGTGTCCGGCGCCGGGGGCGGCGGGTTCATCATGTTCCTGGTGCCGCCGGAGCAGCGGCTGCATCTGATCCAGGCGCTGAACGCCGCCGGCGCCACCGCCTCGGCGGTGCATTTCACCGAGCAGGGGGCGGAGTCGTGGAGTGTCTCCGGCTGACTACGCCAGCATGCGGCCGGCCACCGCGTCCAGCTTGCGCATCAGTGCCGGGTCGCGGCGCTCCGGCGCGGTGATCAGCGCGTATTCCAGCGCCTGGTCGCAGCCGGCCGGGCAGGGGCCGCGCCGGGCGCCGATTGCCGGCATCACGGCGCGCACCAGGTCGCGGGCGTGGTCGGCGTTGGCGAACAGGGTTTTTACCACCAGGTCGACGGTGACCGCCGCGTGGTCGGGGTGCCAGCAGTCGAAATCGGTCACCATGGCGACGGTGGCGTAGCAGATCTCGGCCTCACGGGCGAGCTTGGCTTCCGGCATGTTGGTCATGCCGATCACCGAGCAGCCCCAGGAGCGATACAGCCGGCTTTCCGCCTTGGTGGAGAATTGCGGCCCTTCCATCACCAGATAGGTGCCGCCGCGGGTCACCGGCAGGCCGAGGCCGCGCGCGGCGGCCTCCAGCGCGTCGCCCAGGCGGGGACAGACCGGGTCGGCCATCGAGACATGCGCGACGCAGCCCTCGCCGAAGAAACTTTGCTCGCGGGCGAAGCTGCGGTCGATGAACTGGTCGACGATGACGAAGTGGCCGGGCGCCAGTTCCTCCTTCAGGCTGCCGACGGCGGACAGTGAGAGGATGTCGGTGACGCCGAGACGCTTCATCGCGTCGATGTTGGCGCGGTAGTTCAGATGCGTCGGCGTGACCCGGTGGCCGCGCCCGTGCCGCGGCAGGAACACGCAGTGCACACCGGCCAGCCAGCCCTCCAGCAACTCGTCGGAGGGCGCGCCCCAGGGTGTCTCCACCCGGCGCCAGGCCTGGTTCTCCAGGCCGTCGATATCATACAGGCCGGAGCCGCCGATGATGCCGATGACGGGGGTGATGCGGTCGGGCATGGGGAGCCTCCACGGGAAGATCGGCGCTGGTCCGTACGCACGACCGCCGCGCCCCTTGCGGAGACGCGGCGGCGATCGCGGAGCAGTGCGGTTCGGTCAATGTTCGACGTTGGACCAGATCTTGCGCTTCACGGCATAGACCACGCCGGTCAGCAGCACCAGGAACAGCACGATCTTGATGCCCATCCGCTTGCGCTCTTCGAGTTCCGGGTTGGACATGTAGGCGAGGAAGGTGACGACGTCGTGCGACATCTGCGGCACGTCGGAGGGGGTGCCGTCGGCATAGGTCACCTGGCCGTCGGACAGCGGCTTCGGCATCTTGATCTGGTGGCCGGGGAAGGCCTTGTTGTAATATGTCCCCTCCGCCAGCTTGAAGTTCGCCGGCGCCTCGGTGAAGCCGGTCAGCAGCGCGTAGACGTAATCCGCGCCGCCCTCACGCGCCTTCTCGATCAGCGACAGGTCGGGCGGGTCGATGCCGAGCGCCGCGATGGCCGCCTTCTCGTTGGGATAGGGCGAGGGGAACTGGTCGGATGGCAGGCCCGGCCGGGTGGTCGGCTGGCCGTCGTCGCCGATGGTCGGCACGGTCTCGCCGGCGGCGATCGCCTTGATGTCGGCGGCACTCAGGCCGATGCCGGCGAGGTCGCGGAAATGGCCGTGCTTCAACGAATGGCAGGCGGCGCAGACTTCCTTGTAAACCTGGAAACCGCGCTGGGCGGCGGCGCGGTCATAGGTGCCGAACAGCCCGTCGAAGCTCCAGTGCTGATGCACCAATCCGCCGGCTTCCTGCGCCGAAGCGGGCGACCCGGGCAGCGCGAGGCCGCCCAGCAGAGCCGCGACGGCGGCGAGGCGAAGGATGCGCATCAGACTTTCTCCATCGGCTTGGCGGCGGCGCCTCCAGGCAGCGGTCCGCCGCCGATCACCGGCTGACTGATGCTTTCAGGCAGCGGCAGCGGCCGTTCCATCTTGCCCAGAACCGGCAGGATCACCAGGAAATGCGCGAAATAATACAGCGTGGCGACCCGCCCCAGCACCACCCAGATGCCTTCCGGTCGATGCGCGCCGACCATGCCCAGCACGATCACCGACAGCACCAGCACCCAGAACAGGATGCGGTAGATCGGCCGGAACTTCGCCGAGCGCACCGGCGAGGTGTCGAGCCACGGGATCACGAACAGCACGAAGATCGAGCCGAACATCATCAGCACGCCGCCGAGCTTGTTCGGCACCGAGCGCAGGATGGCGTAGAACGGCAGGAAGTACCATTCCGGCACGATATCCGGCGGCGTCATCAGCGGGTTGGCCGGAATCCAGTTATCCGGCGCCATGAAGAAGGTCGGCTCGAAGAACACCAGGATGGCGAACAGCAGCAGGAACACGCAGACGCCGACGCTGTCCTTGCTGGTGTAGTACGGATGGAACGGCAGCGTGTCGGCATCGCTCTTCACATCGATGCCGAGCGGATTGTTGGAGCCGGTGATGTGCAGCGCTGCGATATGCAGGAAGATCACGCCGACCAGCACGAACGGCAGCAGATAGTGCAGGCTGAAGAAGCGGTTCAGCGTCGGGTTGCCGACCGCGAAGCCGCCCCACAGCCACTGCACCACCGGCTCGCCGACGAGCGGGATGGCGGAGAACAGGTTGGTGATGACCGTGGCGCCCCAGAACGACATCTGACCCCAGGGCAGCACGTAGCCCATGAAGGCGGTCGCCATCATCAGCAGCAGGATCACCACGCCGATCATCCACAGCAACTCGCGCGGCGCCTTGTAGGAGCCGTAATACAGGCCGCGGAACAGATGGATATAGACGACGATGAAGAACATCGACGCCCCGTTGGCGTGCACATAGTGCAGCAGCCAGCCGAAATTCACGTCGCGCATGATCCGCTCGACCGAGTCGAACGCCATGCCTGAATTCGGCACATAGTTCATCGCCAGGAAGATGCCGGTGGCGATCATGATCATCAGGCAGACCATCGCCAGCGCGCCGAAATTCCACCAGTAGTTGAAGTTCTTCGGCGTCGGAAAGACCCCGTATTCCTTCTGCATCATGGTGAACACCGGCAGCCGGGTGTCTACCCAGTTTATCACCGGGTTCTTGAAGTCGCTCTTATGCAGGCCAGCCATTGCGTTATGCTCCGAAGAATCAAGCTTTGCTTGGAGGAATGGTGCCTGCACCAATCTTGATCTTGGTGTCGCTTTCGAACTCGTAGGGCGGCAGCCACAGGTTCAGTGGCGCCGGGCCGTGCCGCACCCGGCCGGAGGTGTCGTACTGGCTGCCGTGGCAGGGGCAGAACCAGCCGCCGTAATCGCCGCGTGGGTCGGTAGGCTTGTTGCCGAGCGGGATGCACCCCAGATGAGTGCAGATGCCGATGACGACGATCCACTGCTGATGGCCGGGCTGCACCCGCGTGGCATCGGTTGCAGGCTCGATCAGGGCGGACATCTTGACGTCCTCCGCCTCCTTGATCTCCTTGGCGGTGCGGTGGCGCACGAACACCGGCTTGCCGCGCCAGGAGACGGTGATGCCCTGGCCCTCCTCGATCGGGGTCAGCACCACCTCGGTGGAGGACAGCGCCAGCACGTCTTTCGAGGGGTTCATGCTGTCGACCAGCGGCCAGACGATGGCGCCCACCCCGACCGCGGCCCCGGCGCCGGCCAGCAATTTCAGGAAATCACGCTTGGTGACATCGCCACCGTCGGGTTGGCCATGCGGCGCGGCGCCATGTGTCGCAGACATCGTATCGGCCATCTATTCCCTCAATCCACCCGGCGGGGCGGGGCAGTTGCAACGGCAGCGGGCGCGCGCGAAGCGTCATCGCGGCGCACCCCGATCAGGGTACGGCCGGCACGCGCGCCGCCTCACTAAACGACGCTCGCCGCGCGGGCAACCCATCCCTGCGCGGCATACTAGGAGGCGGTCTGGGCCGCTGCAACATGCCGGGCTGACGAACCGCGCTGTTACCGCTAGGATTCCGGCTGATTTCGCAGGAATTCTCCATGCCCGACACGCCCGCACATGCCGCACTGAAGGATCCGGCCCGCCTGTGGTTCGAGTCCTTGCGCGACCGGATCTGTGCCGCCTTCGAGCAAATCGAGGCCGAGGCCGCCGACACCGCAGTTGCCGCCCGCTTCCAGCGCACCGCCTGGCAGCGGCCCACGGAGGATGCGACGCATGGTGGTGGTGGCGTGATGAGCGTGATGCGCGGCCGGGTGTTCGAGAAGGTCGGCGTCAACGTCTCCACCGTGATGGGCGAGTTCAGCCGCGAGTTCCGCGCCAGCATTCCCGGCGCCGCCGAGGATCCGCGCTTCTGGGCCAGCGGCATCAGCCTGGTCGCCCATATGTGCAGCCCGCGCGTGCCGGCGGTGCATTTCAACACCCGCATGCTGGTCACCACCAAGGGGTGGTTCGGCGGCGGCGGCGACATCACGCCGATGGTGCCGGACGCACCGGAGGCGATCGCGGACGCCGCGCGTTTCCACGCCGCCCTGCGCGCCGCCTGCGACCGGCACGACCCGCACTACTATCCGAAATTCAAGGAATGGTGCGACCGCTACTTCTACCTGCCGCATCGCAATGAGCCACGCGGCGCCGGCGGCATCTTTTTCGACCATCACGCCACCTCCGACGCCGAGGCCGATTTCGCCTTCACCCGCGATGTTGGCGAAGCGTTCCTGTCGGTCTATCCCGCCATCGTCCGCGCCCGCATGGCCGAACCCTGGACCGAGGCCGAGCGCCAGCATCAATTGCTGCGCCGCGGCCGCTACGTGGAGTTCAACCTGCTCTACGACCGCGGCACCCTGTTCGGCCTCAAGACCGGCGGCAATGTGGACGCCATCCTGATGAGCCTGCCGCCCGAGGTGCGCTGGGCCTGAGCGCGCCACCACACCAGCCTGTTACCGCCATCGACCGTTCCGGCCTGCTACTCTGCGACTGCTGGCGGCTTCTGGTGGCCGCCATGGCCTGGCAGCAGGAGCGACCGATGAGTTTCGATCTCCCCACCATCACCACCGCCGACCTCGTCGCACAGGAAGGCAAGACCGTGCCGCAATTCTGCAACTGCGGCTACGTTGATATGCACCAGAACCACTGCGCGCATTTCGTCAGCCACGTGCTGGATATCGAGGTCGGGCTGCTCTGCGGCAGCATGGCCTGGGCGACGCGCGGCCGGGGCGTCAGCCTGCGGGTCAACCAGGTGTTCAACTCCCTCACCACCCGCGGCCGCTGGGACGACGCCAGCCAGCTTCCCGCCGCGGTCGCCAATTGCAACGCCTTCCTGCTGTTCGCCACCATCCCCGACAACGTCAGCGAGGCACGCGGCGTGCTGACCATGGGCAGCCACCACCTCAAGCATGTCGGCATCTATCGCGGCGGCACGGTATGGAACTTCTCCAACAACCACGCCCATCCGCAGGTGATCAGCGAGACCGCCGCCGGGTTCCGCCAGCGCCTCACCCATGTCTACGGCGCCGGCACGCGGTTCTTCTACGGCTACCAGGCCGACCTGTGAGGCGTTGGGCGGCACTGGCCCTGCTGATCGCGGCCGCGCCGGCCAGCGCGCAAACCGCCGAACAGCGTCAGACCGCCGCACTGCTCGGCCTGCTGCTCTCCCCCGCCGCCAAGCCGGCGGCCGGAGACTGCGACCTCACCCCCGGCACCACCACGCTCGCCGCCGACCTGCTGCTCACGCTCGCCCAGATCGCCGCACATGGCCGCATCGCCTCACGCTGCGAACCGGCCGGCGCCGCGACGCGCTGCGACCTGTCGATCGGCGAAACGCCGGACAGCGATGCGATCTGGGCACGCACGTATCGCATCATGACCAATGCCGGGCAGACCGTACTTGTGGGCGCGGTGGAGTGCTTCACGATTCCTTGAAAGGCAAGCAAGGTCTTCTTTTTATCAACAAAAAGAAGCAAAAAAAATTTTCATTCATTAACAAAAACTGTTTAATTACTCCGTGATGACGGCGCTTCGGTGGACTGTTCCGCTCGTGCCGTCCGCCAGTCCGAGGTCGGTCACATGCGGGCCCGGATTGCACGCGAGACTCGCGCCGAACACCGACTTGATCGAGGCCAGCGGCGGCGGCCAGTCGCTGATCGCGGCGGCGGCGCGGCGCAGCGTGGCGAAGTCGGCGGCCACTTCCGCGGTCGGTGCGTCGGACAGCAGGCCGCAGACCGGCAGCGCGAGCAGCGCCGTGACCGCGCCGGCCTGGGCCACCGCGACACCGCCCTGCGCCGCGATCACCGCGTTGGCGGCAGCGGCCATGTCGGCGGGGTCGCGGCCAAGCACCAGCAGGTTGTGGCTGTCATGCACCACGGTGCTGGCGATGGCGCCGGTCCAACTGCCCCAGCCGCGCAGGACGCCGAGCATCGGCGTGGCGGCGGCGCGGCCGTGGCGGTGAATGACGGCCATCATCACCGCGCCCGCGGGCAGCACCACGGCGCCATCGGCCACCTCGGCGTCGGTCTCGCCCCATTCGGTGAAGCGCGGCTTGTCGACGGTGCGCAGGCGAACGCGGGTGCCGCTGGCGGCGAGACGGAAATCGGCCGGGCGCAGCGGCGGCACCTTCACCGAGGCGCCGGGCAGCGCCACCGGATCGGGGCGCGTCGGCGCCAGCAACCTGCCGTCCGCCGCGACCTCCTGGCCGGAGGCGAACACCCGCGCGGCACGGAACTCGGCGAGGTCGCGGAACAGCACGATATCCGCCCGCCGCCCCGGCGCCAGCAGGCC
This sequence comes from Acetobacteraceae bacterium, assembly GCA_035497095.1. Classification (GTDB taxonomy): domain Bacteria; phylum Pseudomonadota; class Alphaproteobacteria; order Acetobacterales; family Acetobacteraceae; genus 70-18. Next base: position 24,474 of record DATJEA010000548.1, read on the forward strand.
CAGATCGTCGCGCTTCAGCCGCAACGCGGCCTGCAAGGTGGCGCAACGCAGCGCGTCCAGCGGCGCCATGCCGTAGCCAACCAGGCGGCGCAGCACGTCGCTCATGCCGCCGGCCGCGGCCAGGTCGTCGGGGAAGATGTCGTCGGTGCAGAGGGTGAGCGTCGGCGGCAGCCGGGGCAGGGTGGCCAGCGCCGCGACCACGCCCGGCAGCACGTAGTCGTGCGAGCCGCGCAGCTCGATGGTGAAGCCGGCGCGCAGCTTGGCCAGGATGTCCTCGCCGGAGATGATCTCGTGGTCCGAGCCGATGCCCGCGGCGGCGAAGGCGGCCAGATCGGCGCCGCCCAGGCCGCGGCCATGCCCGCACACCAGCTTGCCGGAAGCGAGGCCGGCGCCGACCACCGCGGCCATCCGCGCCGAGCCTTCCAGCACGCCGCGCATGTCCATCACCTCGGCGACGCCGGCGACCTCCGGCCAGGACAGCATCTCGGCCATTTCCGCGCCGCCGAACTCGGCGCCGGCCAGTTCCAGCCCCGGCGCCGACGGCACGCAGGAGGGCGCCAGCAGCAGGATGCGCAGTGGCAGGTCGCGCGAGGCGGCAGCCGCCCAGCGGACGCCTTCCAGCCCCATCACGTTGCCGACTTCATGCGGGTCCCAGCAGATCGTCGTGGTGCCCTGCGGCACCACCGTCTCGGCGTAGCGGCGCGGCGTGGCCATTGAGCTTTCGATGTGCAGATGCATGTCGATCAGGCCGGGGGCGGCAATCAGCCCGGCGGCATCCACCACGCGGGCGGCATCGCTGCGACTGCCTGGGGCATGGGTGCTGGCGATCAGCGGGCCGACCAGACCGATATCGGCGGCGCGCAGTTCGCCGGTCGCCACATCGGCCAGCGTGGCGCCGGTGATCAGCACATCGAACGGCGCCAGCCCGCGTGCCGCCCGGATCGCCCGCGCCCGCAGCGCCGGATCGTTCAGGTCGTGCATGCTTCCTCCATCCAGAATCCGTCCGCCGTGCGATGAAACAGCGGCGTCGCGAAGGTCGAGACCACCGGGATCGCCGAGTCCCAGCCTTGCTGCCAGCGCCGCGTCTGCACCATCAGCGCCGCCACCCCGATCGGGCGGATGCCGGCGGCTTCCAGCAGCGCCAGCCCGGCGCGGATCGAGCGGCCGGTGCTCAGCACGTCATCGACCAGCAGCACTCGCCGCCCCTCCAGCCAGCCGCGCACCCGCGGGTCCAGCCACAGCCGGCGACTGTCGGGCGTGGTGATCGAGGCGACCGGGACCGACAGCCGCTCCTCGTACCAGAGCTTGCGCGAGTAGCCGGCGGCCGCCCAGCGGGTATGCCCCAGGCCACGCGCCAGACCCGGCGCCACCGCGTGGCCAAGCGTCGGCAGCCCGACCACGATCTCGGCGCCGAGGCCGCTCGCCCGCTCGGTGAGCCAGGCGATCAGCCGGTCCTGCACCGCGAAGCTGGTCTGGTTGGCGATGAAGCCGGCCACCGCCGTCTCGCCGAGGTCACGCAGCGGCAGCCATAACGCGCTGCCATCCGGCATGCGCGCCGGATACACGGTGCTCCAGCCATCGGCCGGGCGGGGCGGCAGCGGTGCGAAATCCTGCCAGAAGGCGCCATGGTCCAGATGCAGATCGTCCATCGCGGAAAACTCGCATTCCTCTTGCACCGCAGCAAGACGGGGGTAGTTTGGCGGCGATTCTCATGGGGAGACCGACGATGGACGGCCACGGTGCCAACCTGCCCGGCGTGGTGGCGCTGCGCCGCGACCTGCACGCGTTTCCCGAAACCGGCTTCCTGGAATACCGCACCGCCGCACTGGCCGCCGAGACGCTGGCCGGCCTCGGCTATGCGGTGCGCGTCGGGCCGGAGGTGATGCGCGCCGAGGCAATGGCCGGCGCGCCCTCCGAAGCCGCCGTCGCCGCCGCGCAGCAGGCCGCCCGCGCCGCCGGCGCCCCGGAGCACTGGATCGCCCGCATGCCGGCCGGGCAGACCGGCGTGGTCGCCGACCTGCAACGCGGTGACGGCCCGGTACTCGCGTTCCGCTTCGACATGGACGCGCTGCCGGTGCCGGAAACCGGCGCCGCCGGCCATCGCCCGAACCAGGACGGCTATGCGTCGGCTCGTCCGGGCACCATGCATGCCTGCGGCCATGACGGCCACACCGCGATCGGCCTCACCGTGGCCGCCGCGCTGGCCGCCGACCCCGACTGGCGCGGCAGTCTGCGGCTGGTGTTCCAGCCGGCCGAGGAAGGCGGGCGCGGCGCCAAGCCGATGGTGGAGGCCGGTATCCTTGACGATGTCGACTGGTTCTTCTGCGGCCATCTCGGCTGCCTGCTGCCCAGCGGCAAGCTGGCGGCGCGTGCCACCGGCTTCCTGTTCTCGCGCAAGATCGACGCGACCTTCACCGGCCGCGCCGCCCACGCCGCTATGGGCCCGCATGAGGGTCGCAACGCGCTGCTCGCCGCCGCCAGTGCCGCGCTCGGCCTGCACGGCATCGCCCGGCACGCCAGCGAAACCACCCATGTGAATGTCGGCCGGCTGGTCGCCGGCACCGGCCGCAACATCATCGCCGACCGCGCCGAGCTGCTGATCGAGGTGCGCGCCGAGAGCGATGCCGGCCTTGCCTATATGGTCGAGCGCGCCGAGCAGGTGCTCCAAGGCGCCGCCGCGATGCAGGGGGTTACTGTCGGCACGCAGATCATGGGCGAGACGATCAGCGCCGATACTTCGCCGGAGGCCGCCGCCATCGTCGCCGGGGCCGGCGCCGGGCTGCTGGAGGTGGTGCCGGACTGGTCGATCGGCGGCGGCGACGACGCCACCTTCATGATGCGCGCGGTGCAGCGCCGCGGCGGCCGGGCGGCCTATTTCATCATCGGCTCCGACCTTGCGGCCGTGCACCACGCGGTGGATTTCGATATCGACGAGGCGACGCTGGAGCAGGGCGTCGCGCTGTTCACCCGCATCGCCCGGACCCTTCTCGTGCAGGAACCCACGCCATGAGCCTCACCCGCCGCAGTTTCGCCGCCGTCGCAGCATCGGCGCCGTTGCTTGGCCGCATCCGCACCGCCGACGCCGCCGAGCGCGTCGCCGTGCTCGGCATCGACGCCGATCCGCCGACCTTCAATCTGGCGCTGTCCACCGGCTACGCGGTCGGCGATGTCGGCGCCAAGATTTTCGAGGGGCTGGTGTGGACCGACCGGGAATGGAACGCCCGGCCGTCGCTGGCGACCAGATGGAGCTTCACGCCGGACGGCAAGAGCTACCGCTTCACGCTGCGCGACGGCGTCACCTGGCATGACGGCACGCCGTTCTCCGCCGACGATGTGGTGTTCACCTTCGAGGAGGTGCTGGCGAAATACCATCCGCGCACCGCCGGCATGCTGAAGAATGTCGGCGCCAAGGTGACCGCAGCCGACGCGCACACCGTAGAAATCACGCTGGAGAAGGCCTACGCGCCGTTCCTGGTGCAGATGTCGGTGTTCGAGGCGCCGATCCTGCCGAAGCACCTGTATGCCGGCACCGATATCACCGCCAACCAGGCCAATCTCACCCCGGTCGGCACCGGGCCGTACAAGTTCGCCGGCTTCACCCGCGGCAGCGCCGTGACGCTGGTGCGCAACGACGCCTGGTGGGGCAAGACCGGGCTCGACAAGCTGATCTTCCAGGTCATCCCGCAGCCGGCCAACCGCGCCTCCGGCCTGGAAACCGGCGAGGTGGACGCGATCGTCGATTTCTACCTGCCCAAGCCCGACGAGGTGCGCCTGCTGAAGGAGGCCAAGCTGCAGCACCGCAAGGGCGTCAACATCCCGGCGGTGTATTTCGCGATGTACAACACCGTGCATGGCGTGTTCGCCGACAAGCGCGCCCGGCAGGCGCTGGCGCATGTGCTGGACCGCACGCGCATGGTGGCCCAGGTGATGAACGGCCTCGCCCGCCCCGGCTATGGCGCGTTCGGCGATGGCTTTGCCTGGCTGCTCGACCCGGCCGACCGCTATGACGTGAAGTACAAGCACGATCCGGCCCTGGCCAAGGCCATGCTGAAGGAGGCCGGCTACAAGGGCGAGACCATCCGCGTGGTGCACGACGCCGCCCGGCCGCAGATGCGCGCCATCGCCGCCATCATGCGCGACAATCTGCGCGGTATCGGCATGCCGATCGAGATCATTGCGCTGGAACGCGCGGTGGCGCTCGACACCGTGTTCAGCAAACACGCCTTCGACATTACGCTGCAATCCTACTTCTCGGCCGGCGACCCGGCGATCGGCTATCACCGCATCTACCAGACCAACACCACCAACCGGCCATTCACCAACGCCTCCGGCTATTCCAACAAAGAGGTCGACGCGCTGCTCAACGAGGCCGCCACCGCGCCGGATCGGGACCGCCGCGCCACGATCTACCGCAAGTTGCAAGCCATTTTGAACGAGGATGTGCCGAGCTTCGTGCTGTTCGACGAGGAGACCGCCGACTTTGCCAGCAAGCGGTTGACCGGGTTGTGGCCAGCCATTGATGCGCGCGACCAGTGGGGTGGGGTGACGCTTGTTTGAGCAGGCAAGCGTGTTCTTTTTTGCAAAAAAGAACCAAAAAACTTTCATTCGGCGCTTCGCGCGACTCCAGCGGATAAAGTTTTTTTGCTTCTTTGTTTTCGAACAAAGAAGATTTGCTTCCTGCCTATGAGCCTTCCGGCCTACATATTCCGGCGCCTGCTGCACGCCATCCCGCTGCTGCTCGCGGTGGCAGTGATGAACTTCATGCTGATCGCCCTGGCGCCGGGCGACCCGCTGACCGCGCTGGTCGGCGACTTCCCGGCGCCGGCGGAATACGTCGCCAAGGTTCGCGTCGATTACGGGCTGGACAAGCCGATGCCGGTGCGGCTGGTGCGCTATCTGGGGCACCTGGCGCAGGGCGATTTCGGCTACTCGTTCGCCAACCGCATGCCAGTCGCGACCCTGGTGTGGGAGCGGCTGGGCGCCACTTTGCGGCTGACCGGCACCGCGCTCGGCAGCGCCGCGCTGCTCGGCGTGCTGCTGGGGCTGCTGGCGGCGCGGCGGGAGGGCGGCTGGGTGGATCGCGCGGTGCGGATGGGCTCGACGGCGGCCTATGCGCTGCCGGAATTCTGGGTCGGGCAGTTGCTGATCCTGCTGTTCGCGGTGCATCTCGGCTGGCTGCCCAGCCAGGGCGACGCGCCGTTGCGCGGTACGCCCCCGGGCTGGGAGGGGGTCCTGGTCAGCGCCAGCTACCTGCTGCTGCCGGCTTTCGCGCTGGCGCTGCGCTACGTCGCGCTGATCGCCCGCATCACCCGCGCCCGCGCGGTGGAGGTGCTGCGCGCCGAGTTCGTGCTGGCCGCCCGCGCCCGTGGTGCGTCCGAGACGCGGATCATGCTCGACCATGTGCTGCGCAACGCGGCGCCGGCGATCATCACCGTGATCGGCTACAATGCCGGCTTCCTGCTGGCCGGTTCGGCGCTGATCGAGACGGTGTTCGGCTGGCCCGGCGTCGGCCGCCTGCTGTTCGACAGCATCGCCGCGCGCGACACGCCGACCATGCTGGCGATCCTGCTGATGGTCTCGGCGACCGTGGTGGTGGCCAACCTGCTCACCGACGTGATGCATCGCCTGCTCGACCGGCGGGTGCATTGATGCGCCGGGCGCCGCCGTTGCCGCTGGTCGGCGTGCTGCTGCTGATCGCGCTGGCGCTCGGTGCCTCCTGGGTGTCGCCCGGCGATCCGCTGGCCGGCTCGGCGGATGCGCTGCTGCCGCCGGGCAGCGCCGGCCATCTGCTCGGCACCGACGATCTCGGCCGCGACATGCTGGCGATGCTGATCCATGGCAGCCGGGTGTCGCTGGCGGTGGGGCTGGCGTCGTCGGGCGTGTCGCTGCTGCTCGGCGTGCTGGCTGGCGCCACGGCCGGCTGGCTGGGTGGCTGGGCGGATGCGGTGGTGATGCGGATTTCCGAGTTCTTTCAGACCCTGCCGCGCTTCGTGCTGGCGCTGATCGTCATCGCCATCGCCGGGCCGGGCATCGGCAAGGTGATCCTGGTGATCGCCGTGCTCGGCTGGCCGCAGACCGCCCGCGTGGTGCGCGCCGAGATCTCTGCGCTGCGCGGCGCCGCCTTCGTCGATGCCGCCCGGCTCGGCGGTATGCCGGCGCCGCTGATCGTGCTGCGCGAGGTGCTGCCGCAGATCGCGGCACCGGTGCTGGTGCTGGCGGCACTCGATGTCGCCACCGCGATTTTGCTGGAGGCCGGGCTGGGCTTCTTCGGCCTCGGCGACCCCAACCTCGCCTCCTGGGGCGCGATGCTGAACGAGGCGCAGCAATATCTGCGCTCGGCCTGGTGGATGTCGGTGTTCCCAGGCCTGGCGATCGGCATCACCGTGCTGCTGTTCAACGCGCTGGGCGACCGTGCCGCAGCAGCCCTGGACCCGCGCGGCGCATGACCGCGCTGCTGGAAATCGACTGCCTGACGGTGGCGCTCGGCGACGGCACCGCGCTGGTCGAGGATGTCTCGCTGGCCCTGGCACCCGGCGAGACGCTGGGGCTGGTCGGCGAATCCGGCTCCGGCAAATCGATGACCGCGCATGCCATCCTCGGCCTGTTCCCGGCGCCGCACATCCATATCGCCGCCGGGCAGGTCCGGGTGGACGGCGTCGATCTGGCCAGCCTGGCGCCGGAGGCCAGGCGCGCGATCCGTGGCCGGCGGGTGGGCATGATCTTCCAGGACCCGTCAAGCTATCTGGACCCGCTGCTGACCGCCGGCCGCCATATCGCCGAGGCGATGCGCGTGCACGGCGTCAGCGACCGGATGCCCGAACGGGTGGCGAACCTGCTGGAGCGTGTCGACCTGCCGGCCTCGGCCGCCGCCCGCTTTCCGCATGAACTCTCCGGCGGCCAGCGCCAGCGGGTGCTGATCGCCGCGGCGCTGGCGATGGAGCCCTCGGTGCTGGTCGCCGACGAGCCGACCACGGCGCTCGATGTCACCGTGCAGGCCGGCATTCTCGACCTGCTGCGCCGCGCCGCCGCCGAACGCGGCCTCGGCGTGCTGCTGATCACCCATGATCTCGGCGTGGTGGCGGAAACCTGCGACCGCGTCGCGGTGATGTATGCCGGCCGCATCGTCGAGCAGTCGGACGCCAGATCGCTGTTCCGGGCCCCGCGTCATCCCTACACCCAGGGCTTGCTGGCCAGCGTGCTCGACCCCAGCCGCGACACCGTGCCGTTCGCCATGGAGGGCAGCGTGCCGCCCGCCCACGCCATGCCCAAGGGCTGCCGCTTCCACCCGCGCTGCCCGCTCGCCGCCGGGCCATGTTTCACCGTGCTGCCGCCGTTCATCGACGGCGTCGCCTGCTGGCACGCCGATGAGGCGGCCTTGGGCGCCTGGAGGCGGCGATGACCTTACTGCAGGCGACCGACCTCACCCGCAGTTTCCGCCTGCCCGGCCCGCTGTTCGGCCGGCCGCGCCTGCTGCATGCGGTGGCTGGCGTGTCGCTGTCGATCGCGGCTGGCGAGGCGCTTGGCCTGGTCGGGGAGAGCGGCAGCGGCAAGACCACGCTGGGCCGCCTGCTGGTGGGCCTGCTGCCGCCCAGTTCCGGCAGCATCACGTTCAACGGCGCCCCGCTCACCGGCCCGCATCGGCTGATCCAGATGGTGTTCCAGGACAGCGCCGCGGCGCTGAACCCGCGCCGCCCGGTCGGCCAGAGTGTCATGCTGCCGCTGCGCTGGAACCGTCGCCTCGCCGCCGCCGCGGCGGACACCGAGGCGCGCGCGCTGTTCGCCCGCGTCGGCCTGGCGCCGGAGAATTTTTTCGCCCGCCTGCCGAACGCGCTGTCCGGCGGCCAGCGGCAGCGAGTGGGCATTGCCCGCGCGCTGGCCTCATCGCCGTCGCTGCTGATCGCCGACGAACCGGTTTCGGCGCTCGATGTCTCGGTGCGGGCGCAGATCCTGCGGCTGTTCGCCGAGCTTGCCGCCGAGCACGCGCTGGCCAGCCTGTTCATCACCCATGATCTCGGCGTGGTCCGCGCCGTCACCCAGCGGGTCGCCGTGCTGTATCGCGGCCGTGTCGTGGAGCTGGGCCCGACGGCGCAGGTGATGGACACCCCGCGCCACCCCTACACCCAGGCATTGCGCGCCGCGACGCCGATTCCGGACCCTGAACGCCCGCGCCTGGCGCCGCCCCGCCCGCCGGAAGCCCAGGACCTGCCCGGCTGCCCGTTCCGCGCCCGCTGCCCGGTCGCCGTGGAGCGCTGCGCCATCGCGCCCGCATTGCGCGAAATCGTGCCCGGCCACTGGGCGGCGTGCCACCTGGCCCAGCCGTCCGATGGCGCCGAGGGGGCCATTTCGCCAGGATCGCGGCCGCGCTAGGCTCGCCCCGACAGAGCCGCATGTCATGCCGCATCGGGGGGCCAATCGTGCACGACTTCATCGACTCGACCGGGATCAGCGACGACGCAGCCGCACTCACCGCCCGGATGCGCCGCGACGGCTATCTGCTGCTGCGCAACCTTATTCCGGTGGCAGAAATCGCCGCCCTGCAACGCCAGATCGCCGCCATCGCCCGCGACGCCGGCTGGCTGCGCGCCGACGCCCCGTTGGAAGCGGCGCTCGCCGATCCCGCCGGCTTCTGCGTCGATCCCGAACCGCGCTACCTTGAGGTTCTCCGCCGCATCAACCGCCTGGAGGCCTACCACACCCTCAAGCACCACCCCGCACTCACCGGCTTCTTCGCCCGCCTGCTCGGCGCGCCGG
>DATJEA010000549.1:0-3619 GCA_035497095.1 Acetobacteraceae bacterium
TGAATTCGCCCACAAGGCGCACCCCGGCAGCGCCAACGCCCCCGGCGGACAGTTGGTGCAGGCCACCGACACCTGGGTCGGCGTGCGCGGCGCCCGCATCGCGCTGATCGACGATGACGGCGTGCGCGCCCGCATGTCGGCCGCCTGGCTGCGGCTGATGGGCCATCGCGACGTGTTCGTGGTCGAAGGCGCCCTGGCCGCCGCCCAACCGCCTTGCGCCACCAGCGCGCCGGAGCTGGAGGTCGCCGTGGAGACGATCAGCGCCGACCAGCTGACCGCGGTGCCGGACGCGGTGGTGATCGATCTGGCCCGCAGCGTGGAGTATCGCGACGGCCATATCCGCGGCGCCCACTGGGGCATCCGCTCCCGTCTGGCGGCGCTGAAACCGCATCTGTGCGGCGCCAAGATGGTGGTGGTCACCTCGCCGGACGGCCTGCAAGCCCGCCTCGCGGTCGCCGAACTGCAGGCGCTGACCACCGCGCCGGTGCGCGCGCTGGCCGGCGGCACCGCGGCCTGGAAGCAGTCCGGCGGCGCGCTGGTGAAAGACCGCACCTCGCCGCCCGACGAGGCCTGCGTCGATTTCTACCTGCGCCCGTACGACCGCAATTCCGGGGTGGAGGAGGCGATGCACGCCTATCTGTCCTGGGAGATCGACCTGGTGCACGAGATCAAGCGCGACGGCACGGTGCAGTTCGGGCAGTAAGAAAGCAGTTCTTTTTTGAAAAAAAGAACCAAAAAACTTCATCCACTTGGCTTCGGTGGCTGTGGCGCCACCGAGGTCAATGATCAAGAAGTTTTTTTGCTTCTTTTTGTTCACCAAAAGAAGACCTTCCGTGCTTAACCTCCTCGCCCGAGTGGCGCTGGACACCCTGCTCCCCCCGATCTGCCTCACCTGCGACGCCCCGGTCGGCGCCCAGGGCCAGTTCTGCGCCGCCTGCTTTGCCGCCACGAACTTTGTCACCGCGCCGTGCTGCGAGCGCTGCGGCGTGCCGTTCAGCCATGCCGGGCAGGCGCTGCCGGGCGGGCTATGCGCCAGTTGCGCCATGGCGGCGCCGCCCTGGGGCCGGGCGCGGGCGGCGCTGGCCTATGACGCGCAATCCCGCCGGGTGGTGCTGCCGCTGAAATACGCCGACCGCACCGAGCTGGCCGCCGCCCTGGCGCCGCTGATGGCCCGCGCCGGCGCGGCGCTGCTGCGTGCCGCCGAGGTGCTGGTGCCGGTGCCGCTGCATCGCGGCCGGCTGATCTCCCGCCGCTACAACCAGTCCGCCCTGCTGGCCCGCGCGCTGGCGAGGCTATCCGGCGTGCCGGCGCTGCCCGATGCGCTGCTGCGCACCCGCGCCACGCTCTCGCTGGAGGGCCTGAAGCGCGAGGCACGCACCCGCATGGTGGCCGGCGCCTTCGCGGTGCGCCCCAGCCGCCTGGCGGCGCTGGCCGGCCGCCGCGTGCTGCTGATCGACGATGTGCTGACCTCCGGCGCCACCGCCGGCGCCTGCACCCAGGCGCTGTTCGCCGCCGGCGCCGCCGCCGTGGATGTGCTGGTCGCAGCCCGGGTGCCGGACCCGCAGTTGCGCGCATAACCCTTGCAGCGAACGCCATCAGGCTCAAAATGAAGCTGCCACTCACGGAGGCCGCCGCCGATGCCCGAGATCGTCATCTACACCCAGCCCTGGTGCCCGTATTGCATGCGCGCCAAGGCGTTGCTGGACAAAAAGGGCGTCGCCTACACCGAAATCGACGCCCGCCACGGCACCCCCGAGCGCGACGAGGCCCGCGAGCGGTCCGGCGGCCTGTCCTCGGTGCCGCAGATCTTCATCGACGGCCGGCATATCGGCGGCTGCGACGATATCATGGCGCTTGACCGCGCCGGCGGGCTCGACCCGTTGTTGGCGGCATGACCCTGGGCTGGCGGCATGACGCTGGCAGTCCCTTGCCGGGAGTGCCAACGCATGCCATCTGCTAAGATAGACGTTTGTCACAACGGGCCGAGGGCATGATCCACTATCAGTTGCGTTGCAGTCAGGAGCACGATTTCGACGGCTGGTTCGCCAGCGGCGACTCGTTCGACAAGCAGGCCAAGCGGGGCCTGCTGGAATGCCCGATCTGCGGCGACACCAAGGTGCTGCGCGCGCTGATGGCCCCGTCCGTTGCGAAAAAATCTCGCCCCGCCGCGCCAGCGCCAGCCGCCACCCCGGCGCCGTCGCAGCAGGTCGCCGTGGCGCCGGAGCGGCTGCCCGACCATATCCGCGCCCAGTTGCAGCGCATGCGCGCCGAGGTGGAAAAGCAGTGCGACTATGTCGGCGCCAACTTCGCCGCGGAAGCCCGCCGTATCCATACCGGCGAGAGCGAGGCGCGCGGCATCTACGGCGAGACCACGCCGGAGGAAGCCGAGGCCCTGGCCGATGACGGCATCGAGGTCGCCCGGATTCCGTGGGTGCCCAGAGCCGATGGATAAGCCGGGCAATGGCCGGGTCGTTGCGGATCTATTTCACGTGACGGCGATGCCGTGTGGACTCACATTTGCCTCATGAAGAAACCTGCGAGCCCTATTGTGCGGCATGTGCCGGCCGGCCGGTCCTATACCTCGGTCATTGAGCGCATGGCCCTGCCCAATGGCGAGCATCTCGTGATGATGCGCAGCGATGCCTTCGACACGGCGGTGAAAGCGGCCGGCCGGTCGATCAAATCCGCCCCGCTGCGCTCGTCTGGTGACCACGGGCGGCGTGGCTGATCCATACAGCAAGGCCTTCGAGAGCCTGGTCCAAGGTGACGAGGATCTGGTCGGCCTGCTGGCCTATGCGCTCTACAAAAAGAACATCCGCGAGGCGATGGCCGGCGGCCAGTCGGTGCATCGGGCCGGTGATCGCTCGCCCACGGCAACGGAGATAATCGCCTATCGCGGTGCCGCCGAGCGACATCTGCAAGTCTTCGCCAGTTCCGCCATCGAGCAGGCAAAGCCGGAACTGGTCGAGTCGGCATTGCGCACCGCGATCGATACCGCCAGTCACGACTTGCGCAGCGTCATCGAGGCGCGAACCAGCATACGCAGCGCCGTGCTTGCCAGCGTCGTCGGCTGGCTGCTCTCGATCGCCATCACGGTGCTGGTAGTGGCCGGAGCGCCGTCCTGGGTCGGGCGGCTGGTGGCCGGGCTCGCCGGCAAGAAGCCTCAATCCTTCGCCGCCGCCGCAATATAATTCACCGCCATATCCCGCGTCGTCCGCCACCCCCCGCCGAGCGAATCCATGCTCATCCCGGCAATATCCGTCACCCGCAACCCGGCCCCCCGCATATGCAAGCCCAATTCGGCCGGCGTCACGAAGCGATGCCAGTCATGCGTGCCCACCGGCAGCCAGCGCAGCAGATATTCCGCCCCGGCGATCGCCACCAGCCAGGACCGCCTGGTGCGATTCAAGGTCGAGACGAACAGCAGCCCGCCCGGCTCCAGCAGCCCGGCCAGCGTGGCAACAAACGCCCCCTGGTCCGGCACATGCTCGATCACCTCCAGCGCGGTGATCACCTGGAATCGGGCGCCCTCGGCCAGCAACTCCTCCGCCAGTCCCTCGCGATACGAGAGCGACAGACCCTGCCCCTCGGCATGCGCCCGCGCCGCCTCGATCGCCGC